>JAJYRV010000228.1 GCA_021793935.1 Actinomycetes bacterium
ACAGGTCGCCGGCGACCTGGACCTCATCCGCAGCGGAGCCCCGCCCGGCGAGGAGCACGACCCGCTCGTCCGCTTCCTCGCAACCGGTGCTGGCCCGCGCTCAACCCCCGCCCCGGCCGTGCTGGGCGAAGCGGAACTCGGGGCGAGGATCGGCCGGCTCCGGGCGGCGGCCTGGGATATCGATGCGGCAACCATCTCCACGATCCACGAATTCTGCCACGATGTGCTCAGCGGCATCGGGGTCGCTGGGGAGGGGGGCGGAGGCCACACCCTCGTCGATTCCGCCGCCGACCTCCTCGCCGAAGTCGTCGACGACCTCTACCTCCACATGTTCAGCAGCAGCGATGCGCCCCCGTTCGATCACGCCACGGCGAGGAGGATCGCCACCGCCGTGACGAACAACCCCTCGGCCGAGATCCGCCCCGCCGAGGCGCCGCCAGGAGAAGGACCCCCAGGGGAGGGGCCAGGGGAGGGGGCCGCCCCCGCCGCGCAGCGGTCCGCGTTCGCCCACGCCGTCCGAGCCGAATTCCAGCGACGCAAACGCGACCGCGGGGTGCTCACCTTCGACGACGTCCTCACCGGCCTCGCGGACTCCCTGGACCCGCCCGCAAGCGACCCCGCGCGGGGGCGGAACGCCGAACTCGCCCGCGATCGGGTACGCGAACGCTGGAAGACGGTGCTCGTCGACGAGTTCCAGGACACGGACGACACGCAATGGCGAATCCTCAAAGCCGCCTTCCACGGCGAACGCGACCTCATCCTCATCGGCGACCCGAAGCAAGCGATCTACTCCTTCCGCGGTGGGGATATCAACACCTACCTCGAAGCCGTCCGAACCGCGCCGCACGCCTACACGCTCGGTCACAACTACCGCGCCGACGAACCGCTCGTCGAAGCCACGGGCGGTATTCTCCGTGACGCTGAGCTCGGGCACGAGCAGATCCGGGTCCGCCCGATCGCGGCCGGCAAGCGGCGGACCGAGGTGAAACTTCCCACCGATGCCGGCGGACGCATCCGAATCCGAGTGGTGGATATCGAGAACTTCACGCTCTCGCGCACCAAATTTCCCCGCATCGGCGAACTCCGGGAAGCGATCGCCGGGGATGTCGCGATCGATATCGCGGAACTGCTTGCCCAGCCGCCGCAGGTACGCGACTCCGCAACGGACTCGTGGCGAGACGCCGAACCGAGCGACATCGCCGTCCTCTGCCACACCAACCGCGACGCCCGCCAGGTGCAGCAGAAACTCGCCGACCTGGGCATCCACGGGGTGGTCTCCGGGGGCAGCAGCGTGTTCACCTCCGAGGCGGCAGCGCAGTGGCTCACCCTGCTCGACGCGATGGACCAGCGCGGCAACACCGGCCTCGCCCGCGCCGCCGCGCTCGGGCCCTTCTTCGGATACACGGGGGCAGCCCTCGCCGAGGATCCGGATCCCGTGCTCGACGACGTGACCGCCCGGCTCCGCGAATTCGACCACCTCCTCACGACGAGCGGCTGCGCGGCCGTGTTCGAGGCAGCCCAAGGCGGGGGTGAGGCGAGCATGGCCGCCCGCGTGCTGCGCCACGCCGGCGGTGACCGGCTCCTGACCGACCTGCGCCACCTCTCCGAACTCATGCAGGCCGCCCACCCCCGCACCGGAGCGAGCACCCTCGCCCTGTGGCTGCGCGACCAACAACAGACCGCCGCCTCCGATGCGCACCTGCGCCGGTTGGAATCCGATGCCGGCGCCGTCCAACTCATGACGATCCACGCGGCCAAGGGCTTACAGTTCCCGTTCGTGTACCTGCCGACCGTCGGCGTCGCGGAACCGAAGATCGACGCCATCCCCGCCTTCAACCTCGACCGTCGCCGGATCGTCGACGTGAGCGGGAAGCTCCCCGGCGAGCACGCAGCGCGCGTGCGGGCGGAGGCGGAGGGGGAACAACTGCGACTGTTCTATGTCGCCCTCACCCGCGCTGCCGGGCAGGTGACGATGTACTGGGCGCCCGCTCGCGGCGCCGGGTCAACCGCGATGAACAGGCTGCTCACCCGCCGCGGCGAACCCCTCCCGGCGAACACCCCAGCGGCGAGGGTATGCGCGGAGCTGCGCGCCCGCCTGGGCGAACACGCCCGGGTCGAACTCGTCACGGCCCGCGCGGCCCCGCCCCTCGCGCCGGCGCTCCCAGAATTGACCGGCGCGGCTCGAGCCTGGACCCGGAGCCTCGATGCGCACTGGCGGCGATCGTCATACACCTCCCTGAGCGCGGGGGCGGAGTCCCTCGCGAGCCGCCCCGGGGCCGAGGGCGCGGCGGGTGAACCGGACCTCGCCCTGACCGACGACGAGCAGGACCTCACCGGAGTAGCCCCGCCGCGGGCGCCCCGCGGCGCTCCGGGGCACCTGCCCTCGCCCATGGCGAAGTTGCCCAAGGGGGCACAGTTCGGTTCGCTCGTGCACGGGATCCTGGAGACCATCAACACTCGGGCCGAGGATCTTAGCGAAGAGATCCGCCGCCGGATCGTCGAACAGCTGCGGCACTGGCCCCAGGACCTCGACCCGGAGGAACTGCGCGCCGCGATCGAGGCGGTGCTGAGCACCCCGCTCGCCCCCGCCCTACCCGCCACGCTCAGCGAACTCGACCCGGCCGAGCACGTAGCGGAGCTGGACTTCGAGCTCCCACTCGACGGCGGGCACCGAGCCCCACCGACCGATACGCTGGTGACGCTCCGCGATCTCGCCCCGATTCTGCGCAGGCACCTTCGCCCGAGCGACCCGATGTTCCGATACGCGAGGGTTGTCGACTCCCGCGCGTACGAGTTGCAGAGCCTGCGCGGATACCTCACCGGCTCCATCGACCTCGTGTTCCGCCACGAGGGGCGGTTCTACGTCGCGGACTACAAGACGAACTGGCTCGGCCCCACCGATATCCCCCTCACCACCGCCGCCTACGACCGAGCGGGGGTGAACGCCGCGATGGAGACCTCCTCCTATCCGTTGCAGGCGTTGCTCTACACCGTTGCGCTGCACCGCTACCTGCGCTGGCGCCTGCCGGGGTACGACCCGGGTGAGCACATCGGCGGAGTGCTGTACCTGTACGTGCGGGGGATGGCCGGCCCCGAGACGCCCATCACCGACGGGCACGCCGCCGGGGTGTACTACTGGGCGCCCCCGCCGGGGCTCGTCACCGAACTCTCCGACCTCCTCGACGGCGCCGCGCCACGGGAGGGGCAGGGCCGATGAATCTCGAGGACACCGACATCCACCACCCCGACCGGGCCCACGGCGCCCGCGGGCTCCTCGCGCTGTTCAACGCCCACGGGGTCCTCAGCCCCGCGGACGTGCACGTCGCCACCCAGATCGCCGCGCTCACCGGTGAAGAACGGGAGGCAGCGGTGCTCGCCGCGGCGCTCACCGTCCGGGCGGCCCGCGCAGGTTCGGTCTGCCTCGATCTCGCGGGGCTGCCGAGCGCGAGCACCGCAGCCGATCCAGGCTCACCCGCAGCCGAATGGGACGTCCCGCAGGAGGCCTGGCCGGACGTGGACTGGCCTGCACACCTCGCCGCCAGCCCGCTGGTCCGGGCCGAGCCCGCCGCCCCCTTCCACCTCGATGGGACGCGCCTGTACCTCACGCGATACTGGAGGGAGGAAACCTACGTCCTGGGTGAGGTGCTCAAGCGGGTATCGGCAGCGGAACTCTCCGACGAGGCCCGGGCGTCGTTGGCCGCGTACTTTCCCGGTGCGGCCTACGCCGACCAGCGCGCGGCCGCCGCCGTCGCCGTGCGCTCGCGATTGAGCATCCTCACCGGCGGCCCGGGAACCGGGAAGACCACGACCGTTGCGCGGCTGCTCGGAGTGCTCTACGACGCCGACCCGGAGCTGCGGGTCGCACTCGCCGCCCCCACCGGCAAGGCCGCAGCCCGCATGTCCGAAGCGCTCGCCGAGACGGTCGCGCGCGCAGATTTCCCGCCCACCCACCGGGACCGGATCGCCGGTTTGCCCGCGACGACCATCCACCGGCTGCTCGCCTACTCGCCCCGGCGCGGCTACGGGCACGACGAGAACCATCCCCTGCCCTACGACCTCGTCATCATCGACGAGACGTCGATGGTATCGCTGACCCTGATGGCCCGGCTGCTCGCCGGGGTCCCGCGCAAGGCCCGGCTCGTGCTCGCCGGCGACGCTCACCAACTCGCCTCCGTCGACGTCGGGGTGGTCCTCGCCGACCTCGTCGAAGGGCTGGGCGGGCGCGCCCCGAACCCGGTCGCGGAGCTCACCGCGACCCGGCGCTTCGGTGCCCATATCCGCGGGCTCGCCGACGCTATCCGGCGGGGCGAGAGCGAGGCGGCGCTCCCGCTCCTCGCCGCGGACGCCGGCGGCGCCCTCCCCACCGTCACGGCCGAGCAACTGCCCCGGCTACTTCTGCCCATCGTG
>JAJYRV010000229.1 GCA_021793935.1 Actinomycetes bacterium
TGACGAAGGAAGGAGAACTCAATCCGGCGGCAACGAACGCCGCGATGACCCTGGAGCAACTCGCCCAGGCGTGCGGGGTGAGCGAACACGATCTGCGTCACTACGTCGATGAAGGACTGCTCCGCGCCGACTTCTCCGGTCGGTTCAGCGCAGCCAATGAACGCATCGTCCGGCTGCTCACCTCCCTGCAGGACGAAGGGGTCGACCTGCGCCACATCAAGGGCGTGCGCAATGCGGCGGACCGGCAGGTGGAGCTCATCCGGCAGCTCACCGCCCCGATCCGATCCCGCAAGCGCACCTCGGCCTCGGCCGCAGCCGCCGAGCAGGCCCGTGAATTGGCGAACCTTTTGACAGATCTTTACTCGAACATTCTTGAGGACGGCGTCGATCGCCTCTAGCGGGAAATTATTTCCGAAATCAGTAGGTGCTCGGGCCCGATAGCGCGTAGCGTTGAAGTGTGCTGAAGATGACGATCATTGGGGTGCGGGTGCGGGTCTCACCGACCGCGAACGACGTGGTGGTGCTGCTGCGCGACGAAACCAGCGGGCGCGCGGTGCCCATCCTCATCGGGCCCCACGAAGGGGTCGCGATCGCCAGCGCACAATCGGGGCTCAGTTCCGGACGCCCCGGGCCGTACGACCTCCTCCTCGCGGCGCTCGATGCCGCCGAGGTCTCCCTCACCGGAGTGGAGATCATCGAACTGCGCGAGGGGATCTTCATCTCCGAACTCTTGCTCTCCAACGGTAAACGCGTGGATTCGCGCACGTCCGACGCGATCGCCCTGGCGTTGCGCGCCGATGTCGACGTGATGTGCGCGAAGGAGATCGTCCAAGAGGCGGGGCTCCACCTCGACACCGCGAGCGAGGACGAGGACATGTACCTCTCCCGCAGTGAGGACACCGAGGCAGAGGTCGCCGAATTCCGTTCCTTCCTCGAGGATGTCGACCCTGCAGACTTCGGCTCCGCCGAGGATTAACGACACGCCGGAGCAAACTCATTTGAATGCATTTTTCGCGGAGAAAACCCCCGCCGGAGCAGCTGGGGGTACGATGCAAATGGCGCGATCTCCACGAAAGCCTCTAGCTCAACTTGAGGGTGAGCTCGGCGCGGAGGCGTGGCGGAGGTCGGACGCGGCCGCAGGATCGTTGACGCGGGCACTCCCGACCCATAGATTTACCAACAGGAGCGCATACGAAAGCCACCGTGTGCCAACACCGTTAGGAGAGTGAATCGCGTGAGCGGAACAGGCGAACTCGCAGGGCACAGCGAGGCTCGTATTCAAGGAATGCTTTTTGGTGACGCTCTCGCCGATATCGATGAGGCAACCGGCTTTCGCGGGCCCGTGGCATGCAAAGCCGCCGGGATCACCTACCGGCAACTTGATTACTGGGCACGCACCGGCCTGGTGGAGCCCACGATTCGCCCCGCAACCGGCTCAGGAACCCAGCGGTTGTACTCCTTCCGCGACGTCCTCGTCCTCAAAGTCGTCAAGCGCCTCCTGGATTCCGGTGTCTCCCTTCAACAGATCCGCAGCGCGGTCGAACACCTGCGTGAACGCGGGGTGGAGGACCTCGCGCAAATCACCTTGATGAGCGACGGCGCATCGGTGTACGAATGCACGAATGCCGACGAAGTCTTCGACCTCGTTCAAGGGGGGCAAGGCGTGTTCGGGATCGCGGTGGGAAAGGTCTGGCAAGAGGTCGAGGGCAGCCTGTCGGAATTCCCGACCGAGCGCATCGAGAACGACGACGCCGAAATCACCTCTATCGACGAACTCGCTGCGCGCCGGCTTGCGCGCAAACTCGGATAATCGCACCGGTTCGCCGTCCGTGGCCCGTTCGGGCTGAAACCTCGAGCACATCTCACTAAGGTAAGACCATGGCACGGTACTTCGACATCCACCCCGATAACCCGCAAGTACGCAGCATCCGGCAGGTGGCGCAGATCTTGCGCGAACGCGGATTGATCGCATACCCCACCGACTCGCTCTACGCCCTCGGCTCCGCGCTGGGCAACCAGGAGGGTAAGGACCGCATCCTGCGGCTCCGCAACCTCGACGAGCGGCACGACTTCACCCTCGTCTGCGCCGACTTCTCCCAGATGGGCCAGTTCGTCCACATCAGCAACCGAGTGTTCCGGGCGCTCAAAGCGGCCACACCCGGCCCGTATACCTTCATCCTGCCGGCAACGAAAGAGGTGCCACGGCAGTTCTTGCACCCGAAGAAGAAGACCGTGGGGGTGCGGATCCCCGATCATACCCTCGTGCGGGCGCTCCTGGCAGAGCTGGGCGAGCCCATTCTCTCCTCAACGCTGCTCCTTCCCGATCAGCCTGAGCCGCTCACCCAAGGCTGGGAGATCAAGGAGCTCCTCGATCAGCAGCTCGATGCCGTCCTCGACAGTGGCGACGTGAGCGGCGAACCCACCACGGTCATCGAATTCATCGACGATGTCCCAACGATCCACCGCGTCGGGGCGGGGGATCCCGCGCCATTCGAATAGGTGGCCCGATGTCACCAGAATTTCGTTGGGGCGTCGCGACGGCCGCCTACCAGGTGGAGGGCGCGGCAACCGCCGACGGGCGCCGTCCCTCGATCTGGGATCGGTTCTCGCACACCCCGGGCCGGGTGCAGGGCGGCGATACCGGCGACGTCGCGGCCGATCACTACCACCGGTGGCGCAGCGACCTCGATCTGCTTGCGCACCTCGGGGTAGATGCCTACCGCTTCTCCGTCTCCTGGCCCCGGGTCATTGCCGCGCACGGGGACGTGAACCCGCTAGGTATCGATTTCTACGATCGTCTGGTCGACGGCCTCCTCGAACGGGGAATCGACCCCGTCCTCACGCTCTACCACTGGGATCTGCCCCAGGATCTGGAGGATCGCGGGGGCTGGGCGAACCGGGATACCGCGTTCCATTTCGCTGACTACGCCGGGGAAGTGGCCCGCCGGCTCGGGGATCGGATCGCCCTGTGGGGCACCGTGAACGAACCCTGGTGCGCGGCGTTCCTCGGATACGCCTCCGGGGTGCACGCCCCGGGACGCCAGGAACCGAAGGCGGCGCTTGCCGCGGCCCATCACCTCAACCTTGCCCACGGGCTCGGCGCACGAAGCATCCGGGGCGTCCTGGGCGATAGCGCCCGGGTCACCATCGCCCTCAACCTCCACGTGGTACGTCCCGCCGACCCTGAGCGCCGCGAGGATCGCGAAGCGGCTCGGCAGATCGACGCGGTGGGGAATCGGATCTTCCTCGACCCGATCATGGGGGAGGGGTACCCCGATGACCTCGTGGGCGACCTCGCCCACGTGAGCGACTTCAGTTTCGTGCGCGCCGGTGATGAGCGGCGGGTCGCCGCGACCCCCGATGTGCTCGGCATTAATTACTACAGTACGTCGCGCGTACGGGGCCAGCCGTTCCCCGCCTCGCTGGCGGGGGAGGGCAACGGCGGGCACGGCGCCGGGAACCCGTGGGTGGGAGCGGAGGTGCAGTTCCTTGCCGAACCACCACCGCACACGCAGATGGGGTGGAACATCGATCCGTCGGGCCTCACCGAAATCCTCGCCCGGGTGAGCCAGCGGTATCCGGGGTTGCCGCTCATCGTCACCGAGAACGGTGCTGCGTTCGAGGACTCGCTCGACGGCACGCGCGTACACGACGAGGACCGCATAGATTATGTCAAACGCCACCTTGCCGCCCTCGAGGATGCAACTACCCAAGGTGCCGACGTGCGGGGATACTTCCTGTGGTCGTTCCTCGACAACTTTGAATGGGCCCACGGGTACAGCAAACGCTTTGGCATCGTCTATGTCGACTACGAGACTCAAGAGCGCACGATCAAAGACTCCGGGCGTTGGTACCGGGACATGATCCGCTCGTCCCGCGAGTAGGAGAACCCCGGCGAATCCTCGGGGGAGGACGACGTGGCCCGGGCACCTCCCCTCCAAAATGACATAATGTACATTATCGGCGATCGGGGTATTGTTTCGGCACCGGCGAATGCGCGCCGCGCTCGGCGGCTCAGGCGCGCCACCAATCGTCCTGCGGGCGCACCGGTAGGTGCCGTTTGTGCCGCGAGGTGAGATATAAGTGCTCGATGCGTTCCTGGGCGGCCGCGGCCACGGGTTTGCCTTCGAGGTAATCATCGATCTGCGGATACGTCACGCCGAGGGCCTCTTCGTCCGATTGCCCGGGATCCTCATCCAGCAGATCGGCCGTCGGTAGTTTTTCGTACAACGGCGGCGGGCTGCCGGCGGCGATGAGCAGTTCGCGGCCCTGGCGTTTGGTCAGCCCGAACAGCGGCATCACGTCCGCCGCGCCGTCACCAAATTTGGTGTAGAAGCCGGTGACCGCTTCAGCCGCGTGGTCGCTGCCGAGGACC
>JAJYRV010000230.1 GCA_021793935.1 Actinomycetes bacterium
CGCCGCATTCACCTCCGCAACGCTGAACGCGGCGGGGTCGGGGAGGACCTCGGCAAGGGACTGTGCGTCCCGGCGGCTGCCGCAATCCTCCGGCGGGGCCGCCCGGTCCCCGCCGGTGCACACGGCCACAGGTGCGTCCTTCTCAGCGGGAAGAACGGCGGCCAGGGTCAAGGTGAGGTTCCAGTTATCGCCGTAATCGTAGATGTAGTGGAGCCGGTCGCCGGTCTCCTGGAGCGTTTCATCCAGGCGCACTTGCTCCTCCGGGGTGCCCTCCCATTCCCCTTCCTCCGCGTCGAAGGGGTACAGGAACCGGTCCACGTCCGGGCGGAACGGGTCGCCCCCGAGCGCGAAGGAATGCAGGTGGTAATCCCACCAGTCGAAGGCCGCCTGGATGATGGTGTGCACCTGATCCAACGTGAGGTCGGAGCGCACGTCCAACTGCCGCCAGATCTCGGGGGTGGAATCGTCGAGGCTCACCCGCAGGCGATACACGTGGAGCGAGGCGAGCGCGGGCCGGCGCAGGGAAACGACTGGTTCCGGAGTCTCCATCCTGCCACGGTACTCCGCCAGCGCGGGCGGCGGGGTCCCTTCCGCATCCGTCCTCGGCCGCGTAGCGTGGGCGAATGGACGCACGAGACATACTTTCCGACGCAGCTTCCCGCCCCTTGGCCGCGATCCGCGCCGTCGCCGAACACGTCACCGCCGAGAACCTCAACGCCCATCCCGGCGGCCACGACAACTCGATCGCGTGGCTGCTGTGGCACATGGGGCGCGAGATCGACGTGCAGGTCGCCCACCTGGCTGGCACCGAGGAACTGTGGACCGCGCGCGGCTACGCACGGGAGTTGGGGATCGAGAGCGAGGGCATCGGCTACGGCCACACCCCGGAACAGGCCCGGGCCGTCACCGCGAGCGATCCGCAGCTCCTCCTCGACTACCTCACCGCGGCCACGGCGGCGCTGCAGGAGTACCTCGCGGGCCTCGATTCCGGGGCCCTGGGTGAGGTCATCGACTCGGATTGGGACCCGCCCGTCACCCGTGGGACGCGGCTCGTCAGCATTATTGACGACGCCGCCCAGCACGCGGGGCAGGTGGGGTATGCGTTGGCGATCACACCCGGGTAGGGCGAGCTGCGGTCAGGAACGGCCCAGCGCTTCGGGAACCACCGACACCCACTGCGCGGGGGCTTCCGATTCCGGGGCGGCGGGCAGCTGCCCCTCCCCGTCCGGGTGCGGGATCGCGGCGAGCAGCGCCCGGGTGTAGGGGTGCACCGGATCGGACCACACGAGTGCGGTCGGGCCGGATTCGACGATCTTGCCCCGATACATCACCGCCACCCGGTCGGCCATGATCCGCACGACCGACAGGTCGTGGGAGATGAACAACATCCCCGCCCCCGTCTCGAGGCAGAGCTGGCGCATCATCGAGGCGACGGAGGCCTGGCTCGAGGCATCGAGCGCGGAGATCGGCTCGTCCGCCACGAGGAGGTCGGGGCGGGCCGCGAGCGCCCGGGCGATCGCGATCCGTTGGCGCTGGCCCCCGGAGAACTGGTGCGGGTATCGATCCACCATCGCGGGCTCGAGCCCGACCGCGCTGAGCCACTGCGCCGGTGCGGGGGAGGTCTCGCCGCGGAGCCTAGCGGCGCGGGCACCGTCGTTGATCTGCTCGCCGATGCGTTGGCGCGGGTTGAGGGAGGAGTTCGGGTCCTGGAACACCATCTGCATCGCGGTGAACTCCACGGGCCGCCGGCGCAGACCCAGCGGCGGGACCGGTTCCCCGCGGAAGGCGATCTCCCCTCGTTGCGGGCGTTCCATCCCCACGATCGCGCGGGCGGTCGTGGACTTCCCGCAGCCGCTTTCGCCCACGAGGGCGAGCACCTCGCCGTCGGAAATCTCCAGGTCGATCCCGTCCACCGCGCGCACGATCTGCCGCCCGTGGTACTCCACGACGAGGTCGCTCACGCTGAGTACACTCGAGGTCATCGTTCCTCCCCGTCGATCAGGCTCTCGTGGGCCTCGGGCATCGAGGCGAGCAGCTCTTGGGTGTAGGGGTGGGCCGGCCGAGTGAAGATGTCTCGGCGGGAGGCGGACTCCACGATCCGCCCCTCGCGCATGACCGCGACGTCGTCGGCGATCGCGCTCATGACGCCGAGGTCATGGGTGACGAGGAGGACGGCGAGGTCGCGTTCGCGGGCGAGATCCTTGAGCAGGTGCAAGATCCCGGCTTGGACGGTGACGTCGAGCGCGGTGGTGGGTTCGTCGGCGAGCAGCACCTCCGGGTCGCACGCGAGCGCCAAGGCGATCGCGATGCGTTGGCGCTGACCCCCGGAGAATTGGTGCGGGTATCTGGAGAGGGCCTCGTGGGGCTCCGGCACGGCCACGCGGGTGAGAAGGTCCTTCGCGCGCGCGAGCGCGGCCTTCTTGGAGAGGTTCAGGTGCACGCGCATGTGGTCGGTCAGTTGGGAGCCGATGGTGAGTTGCGGGTGCAGACTCGAGGAGGGGTCCTGGAAAACCATGGCGATCTTGGCCCCGCGGATCTCATTCAGCGCGCGCCCCTTCATGCCCAGGAGCTCCGTGCCGGCCAGGCGGATCGAGCCGCCGACCTCGGCGGTGGTGGGCAGCAGGCCGAGGACGGCCATCGCGCTCACGCTCTTGCCCGATCCGGATTCCCCCGCCAGTCCCTGGATCCGCCCGGGCGTGAGGTCGAGGTCGATGCCGTGCACCACCGGAGTAGGGTGGCGCCGACCGAAGGCGATCGTGAGGTCGCGGATCTGTAGTTTCGCGGTCATGCGACCTCCGCTTCGGGGGCCTGCGCGGGCGCGGCGGCGCCTTCGCGTTCGGCGGCGGCGAGCGGGTCGAGCGCGTCCCGCATGGAATCGCCGATGAAGTTGAACGCCATCACTACGGTGAGGATCGCGAGGCCGGGGAACACCCCGAGCCACCACGCGTCGGTGTTGTTCATCGCCGTGGAGATCATCGCGCCCCACTCCGCCATCGGGGGCTGGGCCCCGAGCCCGAGGAACGACAGCCCGGTCAGGAGCAGGATCGCGGTGCCGATGTCGAGGGAGGCGAGTACGAGCACGGGCCCGGCGATGTTCGGCAGGATGTCCCGCCGCAGCGACTTCCACGGCGAGTAACCGAGCAGTCGCCCGGCGACGACGTAGTTGAGGGTACGCAGGCTCAGCACGTGCGAGCGCACCACGCGGGCGTATTGGGGCCAGGAGACGACGATCCCGGCGATGACCGCGTTCATGAGCGAGGCGCCCAGGGAGGCGGCGATGACCATCGCGAGGATGACGGTGGGGAAGGCCATGACGAGGTCGGTGAGGCGCATGAGGGTCTCGTCCACCCAGCGCCCGACGTAACCGGCGACCGCGCCGATGAGGGTGCCGATGACCGTCGCGCAGACGACCATGAGGAGGGCGTAGGGCATCGTCACTCGGGCGCTGGCGAGGAGCCGGGAGAAGACGTCCCGGCCGAGCGCGTCGGTGCCGAGCACGGAGGCCTCCCCGGGCGGGGTGAGGCGGGGAAGGTCCTGGGCGAGGGGGTCGTGCGGAGCGAGCCAGGGCGCGAAGATCGCGATGACCACCCAGGCGAGGGCGATGACCACCCCGACGATCGCGAGCGGCGTGCGCCACGAGGCGGGGATCGCGCGGAAGAACCGGCCGCGCCGGAGTCGAGTATTCATGAGAGCCTCACTCGGGGGTCGAGAGCGGCGTAGAGCAGGTCGACGATGAAGTTGATGACGAGGTAGATGAGCCCGATGACGAGCCCCACGCCCATGACCCCCGGAAGGTCGAGGGAGGAGGCCGCGTTATAGGCGTAGGTGCCCAGGCCCGGCCAGGCGAACACCGCTTCCACGAGCACGGTTCCCGACAGCAGGATCCCAAAGGCGATCCCCGTCATCGTCAGCACCGGCAGGGAAGCCCCGCGAAGGACGTAGCCGCTGACGATGCGCGCGCCCCCGAGGCCCTTCGCCCGCGCCGCCCGCACATAGTCGGAATCGAGGACCTCCAACACCGAGGCGCGGATGAACCGGGTGAGCAGCCCGATCGTGAACAACGAGAGCACGAGCACCGGCAGCGCGAGGTGAGCTGCGGCGTCGAAAAACCCGACCGGATCGCCGTCGAGGGCGAAATCGAGCGTGTACAGCCCGGTGAATTTCGGGGGCGGGGAGAGCTGCGGGGACAGCCGGCCCGAACCGGGGGCGATCCCGAGGTGGAGGAAGAAGACGAGGTAGGTGACGATCGCGAGCCAGAACATCGGCAGGCTCAGCCCGATGAGGGAGACCACCCGCACCACCTGGTCGGTGACCTTCCCGCGCCGGTAGGCGGCGAGGGTGCCAAGGACTAGGGAGACCGCGAGCGAG
>JAJYRV010000231.1 GCA_021793935.1 Actinomycetes bacterium
CTCATAATCCCCGACCTCGGTGTAGCGGATCCACTCGAACTCATCGAGGTCTCGCTGCGAGGGCGCGGGCGCGCGGGTGGCTACGTCACGAGCCCGCAACGCGCCCGCTGGATCGACCCGCTCGTGCGGCGACGAACCGGGTATACCGCCACCTCGGCCGCAACGATCATCCGCCGGGGGCGTCTCACCCGCCGCACGGTCATCGTGCCCAACGCGAGGATCCAGTCGCTCGGGGCGGAGCAGGGCCCGATCGAGCGCGCGCTGCGCCTCGCCAACGTCGCTTTGCACACGACCCCGGGGAGCATCGCACCGGTGGTTCCACACCTGGACCTCAGCGACGCGAGGAATTTCATCCATGCCGCCTCCGAGCGGGCTCGAGCCTCCCGGCGCAGCGCCGGCCCCGAACGGTGGATGGAACGGGCCACCCCGGACGCGCAGGAAGCCCACGGCGAACCCTAGCCGGTATCCTTGACCGCGATCAACGACTCAACAAGGTGGAAGTAGAAGTGAGCCCACTAGCGAACCGCCCCGGACGCCTAAAGATCGGTGTCGTGGGCGCCGGGCGCGTTGGCGCCGTCCTCGCCCACGCCCTGCGCGGGTGCGGGCACGAGGTCACGGCGGTCTCCGGGGCGAGTGCGGAATCTCGCGAACGCATCGAGGTGCTGCTGCCAGAGGTGCCGATCGTCGATCCCGACGACGTGCTCAAGGGGAACGACCTGGTGTTGCTCACGGTGCCCGACGATGTGCTGCCCGACGTCGTCGCCGGGTTTGCGAAACTGGGTCTGTTCAGCCCTGGCCAAATCGTCGTCCACACCGCGGGGCGCTACGGGACCGACGTTCTTGCCCCGGCAACCGAGCAGGGCGCGATTCCCATCGCCGTCCACCCGGCAATGACCTTCACGGGCACATCGGTGGACCTCGGCAGGCTGGAAGGGGCGCCATTCGCGATCACCGCGGGGCCGGCGATGCTCCCGATCGGGCAAGCACTCGTGGTGGAAATGGGCGGCGAGCCGATCGTGCTGCCGGACGAGGCACACGAGGTCTATCATGCCGCTCTCGCGCACGGGGCGAATCACCTCGTCACCCTGGTGTCGCAGGCCCGCCGGATCCTTGAACGGGCCGGAGTGCAAGAAACCGGGAAGCTCTTCGCCCCCCTCCTCGGCGCGGCATTGGAAGGGGCGCTGGTATCGGGTGACTATGCGCTCACCGGACCGATCCGGCGCGGAGACGTCGGCACGATCGCCGCCCACGTCGAGGCCCTCGCCCGCACCAACCCCGAGATCCTGCCGACCTACCGCGAACTCGCGCGGGCAACGACGAGCCGCGCCCTCGAACTGGACTTTCTGAGCCCCGCGGCTGCTGTGCAGATCGTGGACGTGCTCGAAGGGACGAACGCGGCGGCCGACATTGCCGCACCTGGCACCCGGGTCGCAACGACAATCTCGGAACTCCACGGGCTGCTCACCCGGCGCCGCCGGGCCGTGGTGATGACGATGGGAGCTCTGCACGAGGGCCACCTCGAACTGGTGCGCGAGGCGAAACGCCGCGCCGAAGAAGTCGTCGTGACGGTCTTCGTCAACCCGCTGCAGTTCGGGGAGAACGAGGACCTGGACGCCTATCCGCGGACATTGGCCGCCGACGTCGAAAAACTCACCACGCTCGGGGTCGACGTCGTGTTCGCGCCGACCGTGCAGGAGATGTACCCGCAGCGACGCATCACCCTGCGCGCCGGTGAGATGGGGACGGTGCTCGAGGGGGCGGCCCGGCCCGGGCATTTCGACGGCATGCTCACCGTGGTGAACAAACTACTCGGCATCACTCGACCCGACGTCGCGCTGTTCGGCCAGAAGGATGCCCAGCAACTCGCGCTCATCCGCGCGATGGTCGCCGACCTCAACCTCGACGTCGACATCGTTTCCGTACCCATCGTGCGGGACCGCGACGGCCTCGCACTCTCCTCCCGGAACGCCTACCTCAGCGCGACCGAACGGGAATCCGCGCTCATCCTCCCCCGCACGATCCGTGCGGGGGAGGAGGCCGCAGCGGCGGGGGCGGGACCCGAGGGAACGCTCGCCGCGGCCCGGCACGAGTTCTCTTCCCACGCCGACGACGTTCGGCTCGACTACCTCGCCCTGGTTGACCCCGCAACGATGACGGCCTATGAAGCCGGCACCGAAGAACCGGCCCTGCTCGCGATTGCAGCGACCGTGGGGAATACTCGGCTGTTGGATAACGCTGTAATTCAATGGCGGCCCGAGCCGCCGCCCGGCTCCTCACCTACATTGGAGAATGAATGACTTCGCTGATGCGCCCCATGATGGTCGGAAAGATTCACCGCGCCACCATCACCCAAGCAGACCTGCATTATGTCGGCTCGATCACGATCGACGCAGACCTGCTCGACGGTGCGGACCTGCCGGTGGGGCAGCAGGTCGACGTCGTCAACGTCACCAACGGGTCCCGCCTCACCACGTACGCCATCGCCGGGGAACGCGGAAGCGGGGAGATCTGCATCAACGGAGCCGCCGCCCACCACGTCAACCCGGGTGATCTGGTCATCATCATCGCCTACGGAATGCTCGCGGACGCAGAAGCTCGCACCTATACGCCCAAGGTCGTGTTCGTCGACGAGAACAACCGCATCATTGACCGCGGCGGTGATCCCGGCGAGGTCCCGGAGGGGCACGGCTTGTACACCTCCGCTGTTCCCTTCGCCAGCGCTCAAGCCTCCCTGCAGTAGCCGGAATGTCAGCGCGCACACGCCGGGAGGATGGCAATTAACGACTAGGATTGAACGCGTGAATGCCAATTCTGCAAATTCCGACACCCAATCCGTACCCGAACAGATGCGCGTGCGCCGGGAGAAGCGCCAACGCATTCTGGATGAGGGCCGCGAAGCCTACCCCGTAGCGCTCCCCGTCACCGCGACGATCAGCGAGGTCCGGGAGAAGTACGGCCACCTCGAAGCGGACTCGAAGACCGACGTCAAGGTGGGGGTCGCGGGCCGGGTCGTCTACCTGCGTAACACGGGAAAACTGTGTTTCGTCACGTTGCAGGAGGGCACGGGGGCGAAACTGCAAGTGATGCTTTCGCAGGCGCAGGTGGGAGAGGAATCGCTCGCCTCGTTCAAAGCTGACGTCGACCTCGGGGACCACCTGTTCGCCCACGGCTTGGTCATCTCCTCGCGCCGGGGGGAACTGAGCGTATTCGCGGACGAGTGGGCGCTCGCGGCCAAGGCGCTTCGCCCGCTGCCGGTGCTCCACAAGGAGTCCTCCGAGGAATCGCGGGTCCGGAAGCGGTACCTCGACCTCATCGTGCGCGACTCCGCACGGGAAATGGTGCGCACGCGGGCCGCCGTGATGCGGTCGCTGCGGGAGAGTTTCCATCAGCGGGATTTCATCGAAATCGAAACTCCGATGCTGCAGACGCTCCATGGGGGCGCAGCGGCTCGCCCATTCAAAACGCACATCAACGCATTCGATATCGATGTGTATTTGCGAATCGCGCCGGAATTATTCCTCAAGCGGGCCGTCGTGGGCGGCGTGGAACGTGTATTCGAGATCAACCGCAACTTCCGGAATGAAGGCGCGGACTCCTCGCACTCTCCTGAATTCGCAATGCTCGAGGCCTATGAGGCGTATTCGGACTACAACGGAATGGCCGATCTGACCCAAGACCTTGTCCAGCAGGCCGCGCTCGACGTCTTTGGCTCAACGAAACTCACGCTCGCGGATGGAAGTGAGTACGACGTCGGGGGAGAGTGGCCCCGCATTAGTCTTTACGACTCGCTTTCTGAGGCGTTAGGGGAAAAGATTACCCCGCAGACACCAATTGAAGAATTAATTACCCATGCGGAGCGGGTCGGGGTGGAAATCGATAAATCCATCGCCATTCCCGGCAAGGTGGTCGAAGAGGTGTGGGAATTCCTCGTCGGCGATCACCTGCATGAGCCGACCTTCGTCATGGATTATCCGGAAGATACTTCCCCGCTCACGCGCCAACATCGCAGCGAACCCGGCAAGGCCGAGAAGTGGGATCTGTACGTGCGCGGATTCGAACTCGCGACCGCCTACTCCGAGCTGGTTGATCCCGTGATCCAGCGGGAGCGATTCGAGGCGCAATCGCTTCTCGCCGCCAAGGGCGACCCCGAGGCGATGCAGTTGGATGAGGATTTTCTTGAGGCGATGGAATATGCGATGCCGCCCTCGGGAGGTATGGGTATGGGAATGGACCGCCTTCTCATGGCCCTCACCGGTTTAGGAATCCGTGAAACTATTACATTCCCGTTAGTGAAACCGCGATAGCCATGGATTACTTCATCGCCATCAG
>JAJYRV010000232.1 GCA_021793935.1 Actinomycetes bacterium
TCATCGCGCTCATCGACGCCTACACCCGCGGCCCGATCGGTGACCAGACGGCGACCCTCAACCCGTCTTTAAGCGCCCGGCCCGCCTTCGATCTCGTCTACCAGCTCCTGTCCATCCTGTTCGCGCTGCTGCCGGTCCTCCTCGCGTTCTACCTCATCTCCGCGGACCGGCCCCGCCTCTGGCGCCACTTGGGCCTGGACGCCCGCTCGCCCGGGCGGGACTTCGGCTGGGGGCTCGCGCTCGGCGCGGTCATCGGCATCCCCGGGCTCGGGCTCTACCTCGCCGGCCGGGCCCTGGGGGTGAGCCTGGAGGTCTCCACCTCGGGGCTCGCCGACCATTGGTGGACGATCCCCATGCTCATCCTCGCCGCCGCGAAGAACGGGGTCCTGGAGGAAGTGCTCGTTGTGGGTTACCTCACCGAGCGCCTCCGCCGGCTGCGGTGGGGGGCGGCGGGGATCGTCGTCACCTCCGCCGCGATCCGGGCGAGCTATCACCTCTACCAGGGGTGGGCGGCGTTCGCCGGGAACTTCGTCATGGGCGTGATCTTCAGCGTTTTCTATCTCCGCCGCGGCCGCCTGTGGCCGCTGGTCATCGCCCATACGCTTATCGACGTCGCCGCGTTCGTTGGCTACGCCTACCTACCCGAATCGTGGCTCGCCGCGCTGGGCGTGGGATAACCGCCCGGCCCGCCTTCTCCGCCGTCGCGCCGATGCCGCTTAAGCTGGTCGGATGGACTCCCGAGAGGCGCAGAAACGCACTGTGCGGGTGATCGACGTTCCGCGCGCCCGGGTGCGCCGTCCGGTCGATCTCATGCAGATGGTGCTCTCCCTCGTCGGGATCGCCGTCGTGCTCATCCTCTCCGTCTATGCCCGCGGAACCACGACCGGTGTGACCGACGACGTGCAGAACGCCCTGTCCTCCTTCGTCCGCAGCGTCGTGCTCCTGCCCGTCTCGGTCATCGAGGGGCTCCTGGTGATCGTGTTGCCGGCCGTGGTGCTCACCGAGCGGCTCGTGCGACGCAAGTTCCGGGACGTCGTCGGCGCGATCGCCGCGGCGGTGGTCGCCTACTTCGCTGCCCTGGGAGGCACGTGGCTGCTCGGGCGGCTCGGCTCGACCGGCATGCTGCTCGCGCTGCAGATCTGGCGCGAAGGCAAGCTGCTCATCTCGGTGGTCCCCGTCGTCACCGCGCTCGCAGCGCTGCTCACCGTGACCAGCACCCGCTCGGCGAACCGGTCGGTTGCCGTCTCGTGGGCCCTGCTGTGGATCGGGCTCGCCGTTTCCATCATCACCGGTGATGGCACGATCAACGGTGCGCTCATCACCGTGCTCCTCGGGCGGGCGATCGGCCTCGGGATCCGCTACGCCTCCGGCGTGCTCGCCGAACGCACCCACGGCGCCGACCTCGTTGCCGCGATCTCCCGCGCGGGGGCCGAACCCGTGTCCATCGTGCGGATCAGCGACCACACGAACGTCTCCGACCTGCAGATCGAGACCCCCTTGGCGCCGCCGCCCTCGAAGTTCCAGTTGCCGAACTACCTCGATGACGGCGATGAGTTCGGCGACGTGGGCGCCGGCGAGTCCCCAACAGAACCGCCCGCCACGACGGGCGTTCACGACATCGTCGCCGCGACGACGGATTCCGCGACGGTCGCCGTCGAACGAGAAGGGTGGAACCGGGTCTACGCCGTGGAGACGACCGGCGGGGATCGCCTCGACGCGATCGTGCTCGATGAGGACCGCCAGGTGATCGGGCTGCTCTCCCAACTGTGGACCGCCCTGCGCCTGCGTGGGGTGGGGCGGCGTTCGGCAACGAACCTGCGCCAGGCGGCTGAACGGGCCGCGCTGATGACCTACGCCGCGCGGGCCGCGGGCGTGAACACCCCGGAGCTGCACGGGGTCGCCGAGGGCCCGGGCTCGGTCGTGTTGCTCGGGGAGCATATCCACGGCGCGGTTCCGCTCAATGATCTCCCGCGCGAACGGATCACCACCGAGCTCATGGTCACCGCGTGGCAACAGCTGCGCAATGCCCACGCGGCGGGGCTCTCGCACCGCAACATCACGGCCGAGACCCTCCTCGTCACCCCCGCCGGCGAGGTGTGGCTCTCGGAGTGGCAGCAGGGCGAGATCGCTTCCTCGGTGCTCACCCAGCGGATCGATCTGTTCCAACTACTCGCCGTGTTCGCGTTCTCCGTCGGGGTCGAGGACGCGGTGCAAGCGGCCTCCCAGGTCCTGGGACCGGAGGAACTGTCCACCCTGCCCGCGCTCGTCCAACGGGTCGTGCTGCCCCCGGAGGTGCAGTTGCGGGCGCGTGAGGATCGGCAGGTGCTGCGGGACCTGCGGGTGAAACTCGCCGAGTTCATCGCCGAGGGCCCGGAAGTCGTCGAACCGATGAAACTCACCCGGTTCACCGCGCGGACGGCGATCACCACCCTCGTCGCCCTCGTCGCGGCGTGGGTGCTCCTGACGACGCTGAACTTCCAGGAGATCGTGGAGATGATGGCGAGCGCGAACCCGTGGTGGCTCGCCGCCGCCTTCGTCGCCAGTTGGCTCACGTTCTTCGGGGCCGCGCTCGCCCTTGGAGCGTTCTCCCCCGTGAAGCTCGGGCTCTGGCGGACCACGCTCGTGCAGGTGGCCGCCTCGGTCATCTCTCTCATCGTTCCCGCCGGCGTGGGTCCGGCCGCCTTCAACCTGCGCTTCATGCAGCGCCGACAGGTCGACACCCCGATGGCGGTGACGACCGTGGCGTTGCTCCAGATCGCGCAGTTCGTCACGACCATCCTCCTGCTCATCGGGCTCGCGCTGTTCACCGGCCGGTCGGGGGCGTTGAACAACCTGCCCTCGGGAACGATCCTCGTCGTCATCACCCTCGTCGTCACCGCGGTGGGAGTCACCGTATCCATTCCCACCTTCCGCCGGTGGCTCATGCGCAAGATCGGACCGACCCTGCGCCAGGTATGGCCCCGGCTGCTGTGGGTGGTGAGCCAACCCACCCGGCTGACCTTCGGCGTCATCGGCAACCTCCTCGTCACCAGCGGGTACCTCCTCGCGTTCGGGCTCACCGCCAAAGCCTTCGGGGTGGACCTCTCGGCCACGACGGTTGCCTTGGTCTACCTCACCGGGAACACCGTCGGTGCGGCGGTGCCCACCCCGGGTGGGATCGGTGCGGTGGAGGGGGCGTTGTCCACGGGTCTGCGCGCGGCGGGCATCGCCACGGCAGCGGCGCTGTCCATCTCGGTGGTGTTCCGCGTGCTCACGTTCTGGGCGCGCGTGCCGGTGGGGTGGCTCGCCTGGCGGTTCCTCCAGCGCAAGGGCGACATCTGAGGCGAATCGTCGCCCGAAAGGTTTATGCCGCGCCCGTTAGGGCACTAGAGTTGGTCGTGTGCCCCACCAGTCCGCCGCTGACCCGCTGATCTTCCGTTCAGCACTTCGTTCCGACGTGGGGCTCATCCGCGAGAACAACGAGGACGCGGCGTTCGCGGGCGAGGATCTTCTCATCCTTGCCGACGGCATGGGCGGGCACTCCTCGGGGGAGGTTGCCTCCGCCGTCGCCGTCCATACCTTCACCGCCGCGGCCGGTGATCCCCCCGAGAGCTTCTCCACCGCCGCGCACCGGACCCGCCAGACGCTGCGAGCAATGTCGAGCGCCGATGCCACCCTGGAAACGATGGGCACGACGGTCGTCGCGCTGCGGGTGGTCGGCGCGGAGTTCTACGCCTGCCACATCGGTGATTCTCGGCTCTATACGCTGCGCAGCGGGGAACTCACGCAGGTGACTACCGATCACACCCACGTGCAACACCTGGTGGAGACCGGCCGGATCACTCGCGAGGAGGTCGCCACCCACCCCTATCGGGCGATGCTGCTGAAATCCCTCGATGACCAATCGGGAGGGTCCGAACCGGACCTCCTCCCGTTGGACCTTCACCCCGGTGATCGGGTGCTGCTGTGCTCGGATGGATTATCCGATTACGTGCCCGAGCAGGTGATCACGAACATCCTCAACCTCCCCGACCGGGAGGAAGCCGCCGATGCGCTCGTTTCCGCCGCCCTGCGCGGTGGGACGCGGGATAACATCACGGTCATCGTCGCCGACGTCGACTCCGGGGCGGCGGGGCCCGCGGAATTTGCTGGCGCAGCGAGCGAAGCCCTAGCGCTGCGCGACGCGGCCGCCCGGGCGCTGCGGAAGGTGAATCCCGAGTTCACCGGCCCGATCAGCGGTGAGGGGGGCGAGGACGATGCGCTCACCCACACCACCCTCGTGCCCGAGACCGGGACGGGCGCGGGGAACCACGAGCCGGGGCTGCCCATCGCGGGGATCCTCGCG
>JAJYRV010000009.1 GCA_021793935.1 Actinomycetes bacterium
GTTCTTGGAACAGGCCGCAGGCGATTCCACCTGCGCTAACTAGGGGAATCACCTCCAAATCGTCAGAGGGTGGCAAGAGCTGCCCGTGCCTCAAACGTTAGTAGATCCCGCCCCCGGCTGCACATCTTTCTCACGTTTTGACGAAAATATGCGCAGCGATCGGCCCCGTCGCTACTCCCGGTGCACAGGTTTTGGGGTCGCCGCTAGGACGATAGCCCCAATGACGGGGCCGCATTGCGCCGCGGCTGCGGCGCTCGCGGCGAGGGTCGCCCCCGTTGTGAGGACGTCGTCGACAAGCAGCACCTGCGCGCCGCATTCCCACGGGTGCCTCGAAGCGCTTCGCCGCAGCGAGATCGCCGCGGCGCGCTCCCGGCGCCGCTCCGCTTTGCCCAGGTGATGGTGGCGCCCGCCCCGCCGCTGCAGCGCCCTTTCGCTCCGGGCGGGTACGCCAACGGAACTGAGGCCTGCCGTGAGTTCCCGCGCGAGCGGGGCCACGACCTCATTGCCCCGCCAACGCCTGCGCCAGCCCGAGGGAGCAGGTACGACGACGAGCGGCGCCCCTCCCTGCCACGCCCGCCCGAACCGCGCCCCCAACTGCCGCGCAAGGCGGTGCAGCGGACCCTGCAAATCGGGGCGGTGCCCGGACTTCCACGCCATCACGATACTCGCCGCCTGGTCGGCGTAAGCCGCGGCGGCCCACACCGGGATCCCCGGCGGCAGCGCATCGGCAGCGGCCTCGGCTCGGAACCAGTGGGAGAAGTGCTTCGCGCACGCCCGGCACAAGGAGACGCCCGCGGCGCCGCATCCGGGGCACCACGTGGGCAGGAGGAGTTGCGCCATGCGGATGAAGGTAGTCGCCGCGGGCGGTAGAGGAGCGGCACCGGACCACAGGTGTGGACTCCCCCGGCGCCTGTGGACGGGGCGGGCGGGTCAGCCGGGGAAGGCAATCGCGATCGCGTCGTTCTCCTCGCCGACGCGGCGCCAACCGTTTCCGGCGCGGTTGAACACGTGCCCGGTTTCCGTGGCGACCCAGAGCTCCCGTTCGCCTCGGCCGCTGGTGAGTGAGGACGCGTCCGTCACGGACAGCAGCGCGACCGATGGCCCGCCGAGGGGGACGGTGTGCACGCTCGGGGCACCGCCCTCGCTGCGCCCGAGCGCCGCGAGGGTGACGGAATCGACCCAGGTGAGGTCGGTGGCGTCGGAGACGGAGGCGCCCACAGCAACCGGTTCAGAAATCGCGGTGGGGGTGCCGTCGTCGTCGCGGATCACCATGGCGACCTGGATGGTGGTCTCCTCCCCGATCTTTTGGATCAACGCGATCCGCGAGCCGTCCCGGGAGATGCGGATCCGGCGCACCCGATTGTCCGCGAGCGCGGGGGCAGAAACGATCGAGACGACTTCGGAAATCGGATCGGCGACGATGAGGGTGCCGTTGCTGTCCTTCGGCCCGGACCACACCCATCCGAACGGGTCGTAGGAGGGGCCGAGCAACCGGCGCCCCTCGATGAGGTTGACCGGGTCCTCCCCTTCTCGTGGCAGGGTCGCGACGGTGTCCTCGCCGACGCGGGCGACGAGGGGGAGATCGCCGTCCTCGATGTCGGTGTAGGGCACAGCGAGGGCGGTGTAGTCCACGCGGGGGTCGCGTTCGATCCCCTCGATCGGGGCGATCGCGGCGCCCGAAGTCGTCGCGACGTCCTCGCTGCGCAGGATGACCGGGTTGTGCCCGACGGCGGGGTCGGAGATCGGGTTGAGGCCGTGGCTGCCGTCGATGAGCGGGATGTCGTTGACGAGGGCGCGGACCCGGCGCACCTGCGGGAGCTGGGTGAGGGTGTACTCGAGTTGAGCGACGATCATCGCCCGGTCGTCGGGGGAGGCGGACAGGGCGGCTTGGGAGAGGATCACCTCGGCCGTGCCGTCGGAGACGCTGACGGGATCGGCGGTGGTGCCCGGCGGGATCGCCGTGACTACCCCGGGCAGGAGCCACTGGGCGGGCCCATCCAGGAGCGCGCTGACGGCGAAGGAGGCGGAGTTCTGTTCGGGGAACCACCGGGTATCGGGAACGATGTATTCGCCGTCGGCGGAGAAGAACGCGAGCGGGACCTGCCGGTACTGGGTGCCGAAGTTGACCGCCGAGATGAGCACGCCGTCGTCGAGGCTGGTGATCCGCCATTGGCCATCCACCTGGGTGAGCTGGAAGCGAAAGGATTTCGTGGTGTCGGCGGGTTCTTCGGTGTAGGTTCCGCGCGCATCGACGAAGCCGGCCACGGGCACGGTGACGGTCACGCGCCCGGGGCGATCCTCCTGCACCTCCGGCGGGGTGTTGCCCGCGTAAACGGTCACCCCGGCCCCGGGGATCCAGGTCCTGCGCGCGGAGTCAGTGAGGTATTTCTGGGCGGTTTCGAACCGGTCGGCTACCCCAGCGGTGGCGGCGTCGAGAAACCCGGAGACGATTTCCTCAGGATCTCCCCCAGGGCGCGGGTCCGGGGCGAGGAAGACGATACCTTCCGGTTCGGGGGCTCGTTCCAGGCCCTCCTGGACCGGGCCGGCCGTGGGTAGACCGACGCAGCCGGCGAGGAGCGCGAGGGCAGCCAGCACGGGGAGGGCGCGTTTCATAGGTCCTCCTTCAACGTCGGCAACGCCGCGGGTCCCGCCGGGTCCTCATCTTCGGCGGCGGGCAGCGCGAGGGGTTCGCGGCGCAGCGGCAGCGGGGAATGGGTGATCTGGATTCCGATCCTACGGGGGAGGGTGAGTCGGAAGCGGGCGCCTTCCCCGGGCGTGCCCGTGGCCTCCAACCTGCCCCCGTGCAGCCGCGCGTCTTCCAGCGAGATCGCCAGCCCGAGCCCGGTACCGCCGAGCGTGCGGGCGCGGGCTGGGTCCGCCCGCCAGAACCGGTCGAACACGTGCTCTGCTTCCACCGGGGTCATTCCTACTCCGGAGTCGGCGACGACGAGGGCGAGCGCGGTGTCGTCGGCCGCTAATTCGATGTCGATGGGATTGCCCTCACCGTGCTCGATCGCGTTGATGACGAGGTTGCGGATGATCCGTTCGATCCGGCGCCGGTCGATTTCGACGCTGATCGGTTGGTCCGGCATGGAGATGTTCAGTTCCGAACCGCGTTCGCGGGCGATGGGGGCGGTGAGGGCGACGACGGTGTCGAGGACGTCACGCATCTCTGCCTGTTCGGTGTCGAGTTCCACGGCGCCGGCATCGAATCGCGAAATTTCTAGCAGGTCGGCAAGGAGGAGTTCGAAGCGGTCGAGTTGGTCGTGCAGGAGTTCCACGGAGCGTTGGTGGCTGGGGTCGAGGCTGTCGCGGGTGTCGTAGAGCAGTTCGGCGGCCATTCGGATGGTCGTCAGCGGCGTGCGCAGTTCGTGGGAGACGTCGGAGACGAAGCGTTGCTGCATCCGGGATAGTTCGGCGAGCTGTTCGATCTGATCCTGCAAGTTCTGCGCCATGTCATTGAACGACCGCCCCAGCAGCGCAAGCTCGTCTTGGCCGTGCGCGCCCATCCGTACCGAGAGCTCCCCAGCGGCGAGCCGCGCGGCGACCCGCGAGGCCCGTTTCACGGGGTCGAGCACCTGCCGGGCGAGGTACCACGTCATGAGCACGAGCGCGAACACGAGCGCGAACCCGCCAATGATGAGGGCGCGTTGGACCATCCACAAGGTCTCGGTCTCTGCCTTTAACGAGTAGATGAAGTACAGCTCGTGTTCCCCGGCGCCGGGAAGCAGCACGACGGTGCCGACGGCGAGCGCCGGCTCCATCTCCTCCCCCACGGGCACCTCGACCGACTGCCACTGTTGGAACTGCTGCTCCTCCACCTGCGCGCGCAGTTCGGGGCTGATGACGTCGCGGAGCGTGATGTCCGTGGCCGTGGGAACGATGTGGATCGGGCCGGTGCTCTGCTCCGAGCGCAGGAGCACCACGGCGGCTGTGCCGCCGGCGGTTTCCTGGGAGGCACGGACGGTGTCGTTCGCGAGCTGTTGGACCTCCTGGGTGGAGTTCGCCGTCGCTGCATCGAAGCGGCGCTGGGCCGAGTCAGCACGCAGCGCGGCATCAGCGAGCACCTGCTCCAGGCGTTCATCGAAGAGCCCGTCGCGCACCTGCCCCGAGAGCACCGCACCGAGCGCGAACAAGGCGATCATCCCTGCCGCCACGGTCATCGACACGACGCGTAGGCGTAGGCTCGAGCGCCACAACATCAGCAGCCATCGAAGCTGGCCTCGTAACCGGGCGCGAGCGTTGGAGAAAGTCACGATGCCCGCGGTCTACTGCGATTGAGCACCGGCCCGGTACCCCACGCCTCGAACTGTGAGAACCACCTCGGGCCGCTCCGGATCACGTTCCACCTTCGCCCGTAGACGCTGCACGTGCACGTTGACCAAGCGGGTGTCGGCCTGGTGTCGGTAGCCCCACACCTGCTCGAGCAAAATCTCGCGGGAGAAGACCTGCCAGGGCTTACGGGCGAGGGCGACGAGGAGGTCGAATTCCAGCGGGGTGAGGCTGATGCGCTCTTCACCGCGGGTGACCTGGTGCCCGGCGACGTCGATCGTCAAGTCCGCGACCTGAAGGATCTCCGCTTCTTCATCGTCGTGGCGGCGCAGCCGGGCCCGCACCCGGGCAACGAGTTCGCGCGGCTTGAACGGTTTCGGGACGTAGTCATCCGCCCCTGCTTCCAGGCCGAGGACCACGTCGGCGGTGTCGGACTTAGCGGTGAGCATGACGATCGGCACTCCAGATTCGGCGCGGATGCGTTTGCACACCTCGATCCCATCAATCCCCGGCAACATCAGGTCGAGGAGAACCAGGTCGGGCTGGGATTGGCGGAAGGTTTCCATCGCCGTCGTCCCATCGGCGGAAAACACGGCTTCAAAACCTTCAGACTCCAGCACGATGCCGATCATTTCCGACAGCGCTGCATCGTCGTCAACAACCAAGACACGTGCACTCATGTGCCTATCGTGGCATTAATAGGCGCAATTTGTCGTGATTACCCGTGCTGGGCCGCAAATGTGAGAGATTTTATTGAACAGGTAAGGTTGTGCCTGTTCCGGGAAACCGGAACGATCTGGCCGTGGCAGTATGGCCGTAGTGCGACACCGACAAGGATGGTTAATGACTAACCCACCCGATTCTGGCGACACGGGTCGCTCGGACTGGAGCGCTCCCGGTGGCGACTGGGGGGCGCCCGGCGGTAGCGGCTACTCCCCCACCCCCGATCCGGGCGCGCACCCCGACCAACCTTCCGGTGACTTCGCCCAGGGCGGGCCGCCCGGCCACCCCGGCCAGCAGCCGGGCCACTACCAACCGGGTCAGTACCAACCGGGCCAGTACGGCGCCCCTCCGCCGGAGAGCAATTTCATCCGGGCCCAGCCGGGGATCATTCCGCTGCAGCCCCTCGCGCTCGGGCAGATCTATGACGGGGCGTTCAAGGCGATGCGTACGAACCCGCTCGTGATGTTCGTCTTCGCCGGTGTCGTCGTGACCGCGATGACAATCCTGCAGACCGTCCTGTCCGCCTCGTTCTTCAATGACTACTTCTCCCTCCTGGAGATGGTGGAAGACGACCCGGCCGCATTCGACGCCCAGTTCGAGGGCGACCTCGTCAACATGTTCAGCCGCTCCCTGCTGCCGGTTCTGCTGAGCGCCGTACTCACCTTCATCGGGTCGACGATCCTCAACGGGATCCTCACCCTCGCGGTGAGTCAGGCGGTGCTGGGTTTCAAACCGAGCCTGGGGCAGGTATGGGATCAGGCCAAGGGGCAGCTACTTCGACTGCTCGGATTAGTTTTCCTCGTCGCCGTCATCACCGCCGTGGTGCCCCTGGTGTTCGTCGTGATCACGGTTGGGATCGGCACAACGGGATCGGTGGGCCTGACCGTGCTGTTCGGGCTCATCACCCTCCTCGTCAGCCTCGGGTGGATCCTGTTCGTCATCACCGCAACAGCGCTGGCGACCCCGGCACTCATGCTTGAACGCTCCGGTGTGATCACCGGGCTGCGCCGATCCTGGCAGCTCGCCAAGCCGTTCTTCTGGCGCGTGATGGGGATCTATCTGCTCACCACCCTCATCGGTGTCGGAGTCTCCTACCTCATCGGGATGCCTGCGGGATTCGCCGCCCTGTTCCTGCCGCCCACCGGCATGCTCATCGTGCAAGGAATCTCGACGGCGATCGCCTCCACACTCGTGACGCCGTTCACCGCTGGGGTGCTCGCGTTGCTGTACATCGACATCCGGATCCGCCGGGAAGGTCTCGCCGCCGAACTCGCCGCCGCGGCGCAATAGGCCCATTTGCTCACTCCTTCACCCATGCCCGCATTCGCCCCTCCACTCGTGCCCGATTCCGAGGAGGCCGCCGAGTGGGCGCGCGAGGAACTCTCCCGCAGCGTCTACTCGAGCGCGCCCTCCTTCTGGGAGTGGCTGTGGGAGAAGTTCCTGGAGCTACTGGAAAAAATAACGTCCCTAGGCAGCGGACTCGGCCCGGCGTTCGTGCCGTTGATCATCCTCACGCTCGTGGCTGCGGTGATCATCCTCGCGCTCACCCTCAGCGGCCCCATCCGCCGGCGCCGCGCCGCGGACACCCCGGGCGCCATGTGGCAGGACGACGACGCTCGCTCCGCTGCGCAGCTGCGGGAGGCCGCCCACACGGCGGCAACGGGCGGTGACTTCACCCTCGCCGTCATCGAGCAGTTCCGAGCGACCGTTCGGGCGTTGGAGGAACGCGGGCTCCTGGAGACCACGCGGGGCATGACGGCGATGGAGGTGGCGGGCACCGCCGCCCTCGTGTTCCCACAGCGAAGCGAACCGCTGCACCGCGGCGCGGACTCGTTCAACGAAGCGTTGTACGGCAACCGACCTGCAACCCACGCCCAGTACATCGCGCTGCGCGATCTTGAGCGGGATCTGAAGGACGCCCAACCGGCGCGAGCGATGGAGCCCGCATGAGCGCCGCGCCCGCCGACGCTGCCCCGCGTTCGACATCGCGGCGCACGCCTCTCATCATCATCGGCGCGAGCGTGCTCCTGCTCGCCCTCATCGCGGTGGTTTTCCGCCCACCCACGTACATGCGCGGCGCGGAGGGGGACCCCGAGAACCCCGACCCGGACGGCGCGATGGCGATCGCTGAGATCCTTCGCGACCATGGCGCGGAGGTGAAGGTGGTCCGCTCGGTCTCCTCGGCACTTGCCGCCGACACCGACCTCCTCGTCGTCAGCAACGCCCACCTCCTGTCGACCCACCAGTTGCACGCCCTCGAAGAGCGCGCCCTGGACACGGTGCTCATCGGCGCGACGAAGTCCGTGCCGGGTTTCCTCGACGACGTGGAAACGGCGCGGGTCGATCGCGATGAGGAGACGCTCCAACCCGGCTGCGACGACCTTCGCGCAGCGGCCGGCCCGATCGACTCAGCGAGCCCGTTGCTCACCGCACCGGAGGCGAGCGCATGTTTCCCCGGCCCCGACCACGGGCTCGTGCTCACGTGGGAGCGCGACAACGGCGCCCGCGGCACGATCCTTCCCAAGGACGTCGTGTTCAACGAGCACCTGCAGAGCTCGGCGAACGCCGCCCTCGCCGTCCGCGTACTCGGGGAGGCGCCGCAGATGACGTGGCTCGTGGGTTCGGCTGACGACACCTACGGGGCCACCGGCACGGCGGAGGACTTCTCCCTCACCTGGCTCTGGGCGATCATCGGCTGCCTCTTCATCGCCGCGATCTGGTGGCGCGGCCCGAGGTTCGGGAAGCTTTCCGGAGAGCCGCTCCCCGTCCTCGTCAACGCCTCGGAAACGACCGTGGGGCGCGGGCACCTGTACCGCCGGTCGGGGGACCTCGCGCACACGGCCACCGCCCTCCGGCTGGGCACCCTGCAACGCCTCGCACCACGGATCGGTCTGCCTGCCCACGCCACCGCCGGGGAAGTCACCGCACAGGTCGCCCGGGCCGCGCGCCGGCCCGCGGCGGAGGTCGAGGCTCTGCTGTACGGTCCGCCACCGAACGACGCACACTCACTCCAGGCTCTGGCCCTATCACTCGATGCACTAGAAGACGAGGTTGAACAGTTATGACCACTTCCACACCTCCTGCCGCGCGGGATGCCCTCGCAGGGGTAAGAAACGAAATCGGTAAGGCGATCGTGGGGCAGGACGCCGCGATCACCGGTCTCGTCATCGGCCTCCTTTGCCAGGGGCACGTGCTCCTCGAAGGGGTGCCCGGGGTCGCCAAGACGCTCCTGGTTCGCTCGCTGGGCGCCTCGCTGCAACTGGAGATGAAACGCGTCCAATTCACCCCCGACCTCATGCCCGGCGACGTCACCGGATCGTTGGTCTACGACTCGCGCACCGCCGACTTCACGTTCCGTCAAGGCCCGGTGTTCACCAACCTCATGCTCGCCGACGAGATCAACCGGACGCCGCCGAAGACGCAGTCAGCCCTGCTGGAAGCGATGGAGGAACGCCAGGTCACCGTGGATGGGCGCACGATGCCGCTGCCGGATCCGTTCATGGTGATTGCCACCCAGAACCCCGTCGAGTACGAAGGCACCTACACGCTGCCCGAGGCGCAACTCGACCGCTTCTTACTCAAGCTGCTCGTTCCCCTACCCGGCCGGGAGGAGGAGGTGGAGATCCTCACCCGACACTCCCAGAAGTTCAACCCCCGCAACCTCACCGAAGCGGGCCTGCGAGCGGTGGCCTCCGCTGCGGATCTGCACGTGGCCCAGGGCGAGGTCGAGAACGTTCAGGCCGCGCCGGAGGTGCTGGGCTACATCGTCGATATCGTGCAAGCCACGCGCACCTCCCCCTCCCTGCAGCTCGGGGTCTCCCCCCGCGGTGCGACCGCGCTCCTGGCCACCTCCCGGGCGTGGGCATGGCTCAACGGTCGCTCCTACATCACCCCCGACGACGTCAAAGCGCTCGCCCACCCCACGCTGCGCCACCGGGTGCAGCTCCGCGCCGAGGCCCAGTTCGAGGGCGTGAACGTGGAATCACTTCTCGATTCGATCCTTTCGACGGTGCCTGTTCCGCGATGATCCTCACCGGCCGCTCCGTAGCGCTCATCGGCGTGGGCGCCCTCGCCACCTTCCTCACCCGGAACCCGTGGCTGATGCTCGCCTGGACGGCGGCGGTCATCGTCGCCGCGTTGGTCGACTGGGCGTTCCTCCCGCGCCGGTTCACGGCGCAGCGGGCGAGCATTCCCGCCGTCCGGCTCTCACAGACACACGCCCACACGATCCGGGTGAGGAACACGAGCACGAGGCGCATCCGCGGCCGGATCCGCGACTCCTGGCAACCCTCCGCGGGCGCGCTTCGCAACGAGCACCGCATCGACCTCGCCCCCGGCCACGCCCGTACGATCACCACCGTCCTCCATCCTCGCCGGCGCGGGCATCTGCACGCGCATCGCCTTGTTCTGCGTGCCCGATCGGCGGCCGGGCTCGCCTGGCGGCAGACCACCGTGCCCGCCCCGGCGGTGATGCAGGTGCTGCCGGAGTTCAAAGCCCGCCGCCACCTGCCCTCCCGCCTCGCCCGACTGCGGGAGTTGGATGGGCAGACTTCCCTGCTCGTGCGAGGGGAGGGGACCGAATTCGATTCCTTGCGTGACTACGTCGACGGCGACGACGTGCGCTCGCTGGATTGGCGCGCAAGCGCTCGCCGCCAAGAACTCGTGGTGCGCACCTGGCGCCCCGAACGTGACCGGCGGGTCCTCATCGTGCTCGACACCTCCCGCCTCGCCGCGGCTCGCCTGCAGGAGGAGACCCGCCTCGACGCCGGAATTGAAACCGCGCTGCTCATGGCCGCCCTCGCCAACCATGCCGGGGATCAGGTCGACGCCATCGCCGCCGACCGGCAGATCCGGGCGCGAGTGAGTGAAAGCAGAGGCGCGGCCACCATGGCGGCGTTCGCCGACGCGCTGGGACCACTGGAGGCCGAACTCACCGAGCCGGATTGGCCGCTGATCACCCGCACGGTGCTGGGGCAGCTCACCGGCCGGGCCCTCGTCGTGCTGTGCACCGCGGTCGACCCGAGCTCGCTCAGCAGCGGCCTCATCACCGCGGCTCAAACGCTCGCGGCCCGCCACCAGGTGATCGTTGCCAGCGCGACCGATCCCGTTGAAGGGGAGCTGCGCCGTCGTCGGGAAACCACGGAGGACGTCTACATCGCTGCCGCCGCCGCACGCGCGGAGGCCGACCGACTGCAGGTGGAGACCCTCCTCACCTCCTCCGGCAGCCACGTCATCCAGACCGATCCCGGCGACCTCGCACCGCGGGTTGCCGATCGGTACTTGGAGTTGAAGGCCGCCGGGAAACTCTAGCCCGGGGCCGCTACAGCGCCCAGACGCGGGTAGCGCCGCGCTCCTCATCGAGCAGGTCCCCGGTTTCACCGAGGGCGACCGCTCGCCGACCCAGCACGATCGTGTAGACCCAGTAGGCGGCGAGGGCGAGGGTACCGATCGCGATCTTCACCGCCACCGGCAAGGAAGTGCGGGGAACGAACCCTTCCACGACACCGGAGACGCCGAGCACGATGACGAGCCCGAGCGCGACGGTGATGAGGGAGCGCCCCTCCGCTGCGAGCGCCTGCCCACGCGGGAGCGCGCCCGGGGAGATCCATGCCCAGAAGATCTTCAGGCCCGCTCCCCCGGCGATGAAGATCGCGGTGAGCTCCAGCTGCCCGTGGGGCAGGATGAGGTAGAAGAACAGGTCGAGCTTGTCCGCTTCCGCCATCATCGCCCCCGCCCCGCCGATCGCGACGGCGTTCTGCACGATCGCGTAGATCGGATAGATCCCCGTCACCCCGAAGGCGACCATCTGCGCGGCGATGAAGGCGTTGTTCACCCACACCACTTGCGTGAAGTCCGGGGCGGAGAGGTTGGAGTAATACGATTCGAAGGCCTGGTTGGCGTAGTCGGCCCGCTGCACCGGACTCGCGATCGTGTCGAGCCCTCCGGGGGTGTGGTACACCCACGCCCCGTAAAAGGCGGCGATGACGCAGAAGGCGATCATCACGGCGATCGTCCACCACCGCACCCGGTAGAACGCCGCGGGAAGGGAGATGAGGAAGAACCGGCTCAGGGCACCGAGGTTGACCTCCCGCGCCCCGGTGGAACGCCCGCGGGAGCGGCTGAGGATGTTGGAGAGCCGGTCGACGAGCACCGGCTCGGGGGCGAGGGAGCGCAGGGTCGACAGGTCGGCCGCTGTCTGCTGGTACAGCCGAACGAACTCGTCGGCCTCCTCGCCGGTGAGTCGGCGTTGACCCGCCAATTCCTCGAGGCGATTCCACTCCTGGGAACGGAGGGCAACAAGCGCGTCTACATCCACACGGGCTACCCTGCCATATATGAGCGAACCTGTCGCGCCGAAGACCCGGGCCGTGCACGCCTTCCCCCGCCCCCAGGGCGAGGACATCCCGGAGCGGATATACGAAACCGATCAGGTGATCACCGGCGAGGCGGTCGCCCTCAAGATTCAACCGGCGAGCCCCGTCCAACTGATCGCCGCCGGGATCATCGACCTGTTCTTGAGCATCGGCGTAGCGATGGCGGCACTCGTCTTCCTGAGCTTGGTGGGCTCGCTGGACCCCGAGGCCGCGGCGACGTACGTCATCCTCGCGCTCGTGCTCGCCGTCGTCCTCATTCCCGCGGTCGTGGAAACCGTGACCCAGGGGCGCTCGCTGGGAAGGTGGGCGCTCGGAGTGCAGATCGTCCGCGATGACGGCGGTGCGATCCGGTTCCGGCATGCGATCATCCGGTCACTCGCCGGCCTGTTCGAGATCTACATGACCTTCGGCTCTATCGCGTTCATCGTGACCATCGCGAACGTGCGGCACAAGCGCCTGGGTGACCTGCTCGCGGGCACCTATCCGGTTTCCCTCAATTCCGGCGCGCAGCTCCCCCCGCCGCTCATCATGCCACTCGAACTCTCCTCTTGGGCACGGCAGGCCGACGTCTCCCGCCTGCCCGGCACCCTCGCCTGGCGAGCCCGGCAATTCCTCAACACCGCCAGTGACCTTGAACCTGCCCACCGAGAACAGTTCAGCCGCAGCCTTGCCGCAGAGATCGGGCCCTACGTGAGCCCGTCGCCCCCACCCACCCATCCAGAACGGTTCCTCGCGGCGGTCCTCGTCATCCGCCGTGACACCGAGTATCGAAACAGCCGCAGCACTCAGGAACGGCTCCGCAGCCGGGTATCGGCCACCCTTCCCTACGGCCTCGACACGCCGCATCAACGGAATGCCGCAAGCGAAACATCGTCTCACATTTCGAGATGAGCGCGTTGCGTGACGTCCGCCGCATCACAATGCGGTAACGCCATAAAACGAACATTATTGCTGGCCAGAGACGATTGTCTACAAAACATACCGTCTCCATGCGGACAATCCAGGCCTACCTGAGTAGAGTTTTGCCAATTTTTTCGACAACCTTGATTAGTTCGCGGTTCTTCGCTGGAATTTTACGTCTTGCTTTACGACCGCCCTAGCCTGCCACAGCTGAACCAAGACTTTGGAGGATCATGACGGCAATCACCGTCAAAAACGCATATAAGGTATTCGGCCGACGCGCAGCCGAAGCCCTCCCCAAACTACGCTCTGGCGCAACTGCTGATGACGTTAAAGAGTACGGAACCGCTGCGGTTATCGATGCCAGTTTCGAGGTCGAGGACGGCGAGATCTTCGTCGTCATGGGGCTGTCGGGCTCCGGGAAGTCGACGCTCATCCGGATGCTCAACGGCCTGTGGACCCCGACCGCGGGCTCGATCGAGATCGGCGGCAAGGATCTCACGAAGATCAGCGCCGCGGAATTGCGGGAGACCCGCAAGAAGAACATTTCGATGGTCTTCCAGCACTTCGCCCTTCTCCCCCACCGCACCGTGTTGGATAACGCTGCTTACGGCTTGCAGATCCAAGGCGTCGAGCGCGACGAGCGGGTTGACAGGGCGCGCAGGGCCCTCGAAATGGTGGACATGAAAGGCTGGGACGACCACCTGCCCTCCCAGCTGTCCGGGGGAATGCAGCAGCGCGTCGGCCTCGCCCGCGCCCTGGCCGCGGACACGAAGATCCTTCTCATGGACGAAGCATTCTCCGCGCTCGACCCGCTGATCCGGCGCGAAATGCAGAGCCAGCTCATCGAGCTTCAACAACAGCTCGGCAAGACCATCGTCTTCATCACCCACGACCTCAACGAGGCCATGCGCCTGGGCGACCGGATCGCGGTGATGCGCTCAGGCCGGATCGTGCAGATCGGCACGTCCGAGCAGATCCTCATGGAGCCCGCCAACGACTACGTCGCCCGGTTCATCTCGGATGTCGACCACGCGCGGGTCCTCACCGCCTCCGCGATCATGGAACAACCCCCCTCCACGCTCGGCGCGGGGCAAGGGCCGCGCTCGGCGCACCGGCTCCTTCGCGAGACCCAGAACTCTTGGCTGCTCGCGCTCAACCCCGATCGCACCCCGCACGGGATCGTGTGGGAGGACGACATCGCCGAGGCCGTTCAGCGGGGCGCCACGGAGCTGCCATGGCGGGAAGACGACCCGATGCCGGTCGTCCGCGAGGAAACTCCCGTATCGGACCTCTTCGCACTCTCGGCCCAGTACTCCAGCCCGATCATCGTGGTTGACGACCAGGGCAAGTTCTCCGGGGTGATCCCCCGAGTCACCCTCTTAACCGCAGCCGGCACTCATCAACCCGAGGAAGACAACGTCGTCATCGCCGACGTCCCACACAACGGGGAGGAGCCGCTGATGAAGCCGAATGGAAACGGAACGACCGGAGGTGAGCGCAAATGAATCCTGAAGACAACTTCCTCCCCCGCTTTCCACTCGGTGAAGGGGTCGACGCCGGATTTCGGTGGCTGAAGGAGAACTGGAAGCCCTTCTTCGATCTCCTCAAAGACGGGATGAAATTCCTCGTCGAGGGGCTCAGTGAGGTACTCCTCGCCGTCCCCGCGATCCCGGCGATTGTGATCTTCGCGCTGATCGCGTGGTTCCTGCGCTCGTGGAAACTTGCCGTCGGTACCGTCATCACGTTCGCGCTCGTCCTGATGATGGATAAGTGGGTGTCGATGATGCAGACGATGTCACTGGTCATCATCGCGACCCTCTTCGCGGTGATCATCGCGGTGCCGGTTGGGATCTGGGCCGCGCGAAACGACACGGTCAGCGCCATCGTCAAGCCCGTCTTGGACTTCATGCAGACGATGCCGGCGTTCGTGTACCTCATTCCCGCCGTGACCTTCTTCTCCATCGGTGCCGGCCCTGCGCTGGTTGCGACGATCATCTTCTCGCTCCCACCCGGGGTGCGCATGACGGAGTTAGGGATCCGCCAAGTCGACGCCGAAACCGTCGAGGCGGGTCACGCCTTCGGGGCGACCTCGCGGCAGATCCTTCGAGGAATCCAACTCCCCCTTGCCGTGCCCACGATCATGGCGGGGATCAACCAGTTGATCATGCTCGCCCTGTCGATGGCCGTTATTGCCGGAATGGTCGGCCTTGACGGGCTGGGTAAGGACGTCGTCGAGTCGATCTCGACGCTGAAACTCCCGCTCGGAGTGGAAGCTGGTATCGCCGTCGTATTCTTGGCGATCTACCTCGACCGCCTCACCGCGGCCCTCGGCCGCCCCGGCGACTTCCCTTCCTCCCTGCGTTCGCTGCTCAAGCAGCGCCGCGAAACTCAAAAGACCGCGTGATGAACGAGGACTTCATTCACGTTCACGCGTAGCAGGGGCAACCCTGCGATCCGATTAGGAAAGGACAACATGTCAATCCGACGTATTGCAATGGCCGGGTCTGCTGGCTTCCTCGCTCTCGCCCTCGCGGCGTGCGGCGGTGGAACCGGCGACAACGGCGATGACACGAACGGTGCCGACGACACGAATGGCGCCGAAGACACGGCCGGAGGTGAAGAGGGTGGCGAAGACCTCGGCACCATTACGCTCGGTTACATCCCGTCCTGGACTGACGGGCTGAGCACCGCCTACCTCCTCGACAACCTCCTCACCGACATCGGCTACACGGTCGAGCACCAGACGGTGGAGGACGCCGCGATCCTGTATGCCGGCCTCGCTAATGGCGATATCGACATGTACGCCTCCGCGTGGTCCGAACGGACCCACCGCCAGTACATGGACGAATATGAAGACCAGCTCGAAGACCTCGGCTCCTACTACGAGGGCGCTGTCCTCAACCTCTCCGTGCCCGAGTACACCGACATCGACTCGATCGAAGAACTCGTGGGCAAGGGCGATGAATTCGGCGGTGAGATCATCGGTATCGAACCCGGTGCGGGCCTTACCGACGCGACCGAGAACGACGTGATGCCCGGTTACGGGCTCGACGACGAATACCGGCTCGTCACCTCCTCCACCTCCACCATGCTCACCGAGCTGCAGAACGCGGTGGATGCCGAGGAAGACATCGTCGTAACCCTATGGAGCCCCTTCTGGGCCAACGCCGAGTTCCCGGTCAAGGCTCTGGAAGATCCCGAGGGCTACTTCGGTGAACCCGAGAACCTGCACTGGCTCGCCCGCGACGGCTTCTCCGAGGACTTCCCCGAGGCCACCGAACTCGTGGGCAAGATCAAGCTCGACGACGACGAGTACGGAAGCCTGGAAGACACGGTCGTGAACCAGTTCGACGACGGCGAGGAGCCCGAAGCGATCGAGGCCTGGCTGTCGGAGAACCAGGACCTCATCGATTCGCTGCTCGGCTGAGCACTAGCAGCTCTCCCAACGTTAAACGCGGCGCCGATGGCGCCGCGTTTAACGTTTCTCAAGGGGCGCAGCTGCCCGTCGTGATGCCGACCAGGCCCGACCCGAAAAGGGGCGAGGACTAATTCGGGACCAGGACCGGCACGCCGTTGTCGATGTCGTACTGCACCGGCTCCCCACCGTCGGGGCGCGCGACGTAAACCGGCCGCCCGCCGGCGGTCTCCCTCGTGAGCTTCTCACCCGTGACCGGGCATTGCAGACTCTCTTCCAACCAGTTCGGTAGCGCGACCATCACGAGTTCTCCTGTCGAATAATGGCCAGGACGGAATCGCGGATCTTTTCCATCACATCACCGTCCTCCGCCTCGACGTTGAGGCGCAGCAAGGGCTCGGTGTTGGAAGGGCGCACGTTGAACCACCAGCGGGGCGTGGCGTCCCAGTGGCTGAAGGTGAGGCCGTCGGTGTCCTCGATCGTCACCCGCTGGGCGTGGAGGTCGGCCGCGAATTCGGCGCGGATGCGAGCAAGGGTGTGCTCGACGTCGGTCACGGTGGAGTTGATCTCCCCGCTCGAGGTATTCGGCGTGTACATCGCCGCGAGATCCGATGCCGGCAGGTCCGATTCCGCGAGGGCGCTGAGTACATGCAGCGCGGCGAGCATTCCGGAGTCGGCGTAGAAGAAGTCGCGGAAGTAATAGTGCGCGCTGTGTTCCCCACCGAACACCGCATCCCTCGCGGCCATCTCTTCCTTGATATAGGCGTGTCCGACCCGGGTGGTGACCACCTCGCCCCCGGCCGCCCCGATGAGGTCGGCGACCGCGCGGGAGGTAATGAGATTACGGATGATGACGGGGGCGCTGCCCCGGTGCTGTTCCTTGGCGACCTCCCGCAGCCCGACGAGCGTGATGATCGCCGATGGATCGACGGGGACCCCTTTTTCGTCGATGACGAAGCACCGGTCGGCGTCGCCGTCGAAGGCCAACCCCAGATCGGCCTGCTGGGCGATGACGGCGGTCTGCAGGTCGAGAAGGTTGGCGGGGTCGAGCGGGTTGGGTTCGTGGTTGGGAAACGTGCCATCGAGGTCGAAATACATCGGAACGAGGTCGATGCCGATATCGGGCAGGCCCGCCTCGGTGCCGAGCACCGCTCCCGCGGTGAGCCCCGCCATCCCGTTGCCCGCGTCGACAACCACTTTCAGGCGCCGTTCGCCGGACAGCGCTACGAGCCCCCGCAGGTATTGTGCGTAATCGGCGAGGATATCTCGGTGGGTTACCTGCCCCACCCGCCTTTCCTCGATCCCAGAATCGAGGTAGTGCTGCGCCCGGGATGCGAGGTCGGGTAGGCCCGTCTCCTTCCCGATCGGCCGCGCCCCGGCGTAGCAGAGTTTCAGCCCGTTGTACTGGGCCGGATTATGGGAAGCGGTGAAGATGACGCCGGGCAGGTCGAGCGAACCGGAGGCGAAATAGAGTCCATCGGTGGAGCACAATCCCACGTGGGTGACGTTCGCGCCCCGGCTGCGCGCGCCGTCGATGAACGCCTCGACGAGCTCCGCTGCGCTCGTGCGCATATCGTGCCCCACGAGGATCTGCCGCCCGACGAGGTCGCAGAAAGCTGCGCCTAGGCAGCGGGCGATCGTGGGGGTCAACTGGTCGGGTACGAGCCCGCGAATATCGTTCGCCTTGACGATGTCCTCAACAGCGCCCACGAGGTTCAGGGTTCCTCGTCGGTGCGGATGACGCTCAGGTGACCGCGCCGGCCCACCGGCGGCGGCGATTGCGAGCCTGCCCCTCCGATCGGCCCCGGTGCCCGTGAGGCGGCGGCGCTCTCTGCTCGTTGATACGAGGGGGCCGGGGCGCGGGAGGCCTCGCGCACGGCGTCGGCGAGCGCGAGCAGGTCGTCCGAACTCGGGGGCGCTGGTTCGAACTCCGTCGCGAGCCTGACCACATCCCAACCGCGGGGCACGGTGAGTCGTTCGGCGTGTTCGGTGCACAGGTCGTAGGTATGGGGTTCGGCGTGAGTGGCAAGCGGGCCGAGCACGGCGGTGGAGTCGGAGTAGACATAGGTGAGGGTCGCCACCGCGGCGGCGTTACAGTTCACCCGGGAACATGGACGTGTTGCTCTCACACCCGCCACGCTACCTGGTTTCGCGCAGCGGCGCACACCTACCCGCGGGCCGCGCCGCGTCAGGCTTGGCCACCTGGGAGGCTTCGTGGCATCGTATTCGGTATGTTCCCCTATCCCCCACTACCCGCCCGCCGGCACGTCAAGCGCCGCGATCGGCGGGGCCGGGGGATCCGGGGCCCGCTCATGCCTGGCGCACTTCCCGGCGCCCGTTCCCGCACCGAGCGTTTCGATGACCTCGTTGCCGCCGCGGTCGCGGTACTCGAATCCCGATGCGGGCCGGTCATCGACGGGGTCGAGTTCGGTGTGGAGGACGTTCCCCCCTCCACTCCCGCGCCGTGGGAACGCGGGTCGGTGCCGCTCGGGCGGTACTTTCCCGCCGACCTCGGCATGCCGCACCGGATCGTCATCTACCGGCGGCCCGTCATCACTCGGGCCCCCACGCCCGCGGAACAGTTCTTACTCATCACTCGCGTGCTCACCGAGCAGGTCGCCCACCTCACCGGGCTCAACCCGGACGACCTGTGACTGCGCGCCTCAATTCGTGACGACGACACTCACGTTGGTGCCTGCCCGCCCGGCCCACGTGGCCGGGACGGCCGCGAGGAGTTTCCCGCTGGGTGAATCGACTTCGTACTGCGCCGTCGCGAGCAGATAGCCGCCGGTGATCCGGACGGCAACGGCCTCCTGCGGCACCTCGATGCCGACCGTTTGCGAGGCCGCCACCGCAATCTCCTGCGCATCTACCACCTCGCCGTCCTCGCCGATCCCCTCGACCTGCACATCGAGGCGCTCCGGGGCGGGATTGGCGATCGCGATGGCGGGGTCCCCCGCTGTGGGGAACATCGCCTCCGCGGTGAGGTTGCCGCTGGGGAGCCAGGAGCCGTCGGTTGGCGTGCCGCCAATGTCGGCGGATTCCTCCCCGACGACGGCCGTGTAGGCGCTGGCGGCGACGGGCTCGGTCGAAACTACCCGCAGGGCGTAGTCCCCGGCCTCGGGTGCGGCGACGGGCACGTCGGTGACGGTCCCGGGCTCGATGGTGAGATTCTCCGCCCCGCCCAGGGGCTCTTCACCCTCTTGCCCGAGAAGGCTCACCGACACCTCGGCCGGGCCCTGTCCGGGATTGACGATCCGCAGGCTCGTCTGCCGCTCCTCGTCGTCGAACTCCTCCAGCCAGAGCGGGCCCACGAACCCTTCCAGCCCGGGAGCGGCCGCGGGAGTGACGTAGGAGACCCCCGCCGGTACGATCCCGTCCAACGAGGAGGTGGTGAGGTACGCGCTCACCTGCCCGCCTTCGGAGGCGACCTGGAACGCTACCCGCTCGCCGCGCTCCATCGTCTCAGTGAGGACGACCTTCGACGCGCCCGGCTCGACGAGCTCGACGACCTCGCCCGCCATCGGCCCGGTACCGGTCCACCCCTGCACTCGGACCTGCGCCGCGGTTTCCCCCGGGTTCGTGAGCACGAGTTGGGTGGAGGAGCCCACCTCAGTGTTCCCACCGGGGAGCCACAGGTTCGCCGACGGCGCGGCGCAGCCGCCCGCTACCAGGCCACGCAGATCTCCCTCCTCCGCGTGGCCAAGGGTCACGCCGGCGACGCTGGGCGCTTCCCGGCCCGCGGGCTGGTATCGGGCGACGAGGGGGGCGGCGCCGCTTTCCAGCTCCACCTGGGGCTCGGTGCGGGAGGATTCGTCGCCGAGTTCGCCGATGAGCGCCGGGTCCTCCAACGCCCCCGCCGCAGTGAGCACGGTCCGGGTAGTGAGCGCATCGGCGCCGGTGTCCAGCTCCAGGTCGTAGCTGACATCGCCGGAGCCCATCGCGGTCGTCAGCTGCGGGGCCCCCGGGCACAGGAGGGTGGTGACCCCCGCCCCCAGTTCCACCTCGGGCACATCGAGGAACTGCGGTTCCGGGGCGGCGAGCTGGGTGGGAAGGGCAAGCCCGAGGCCGGTCAGCGCGAGCACCGCGGCGCCGCTGAGGAGGAACCGTGCCCGGTTCTTCCACCGGTTCGCGCGGGAGAGGGTGATCGTCATGCCTCGACCTCCGGGCGCCGTCGTACGGGCAAGGAGAGCACGAACCACAGGCCGATCACGGCGATCGCGGCGATGCGCCACGCTCGGTGCAGCGTGGGAGCATACTCGACCGTCAATTCCCCGCTCGCCCCGGCGGGAATCTCGAATGCCTGCTGCCAGCCCACGTCGAGGCTCCGCAGGGGCTTTCCATCGAGGGTGGCGCGCCAGCGCGAATCCGCTCGTTCGGCGAGCGTCAGGGTGGCGGGGTCATCCTCTGGCAGGGCTGCGAGGTCGGGCAGCGCGGTGTCGATCCTGTTCATTTCCGAGGGCACCTCAACACTCTCCTTCCCCGCGGTGATCTGCGCCCGGGATGCGAGGGAGGTGACCCGCCACAGGGTGCCCGATTCGTTCTCCGTCACGCGTTCCAGATCCGCGACCCCATCCAGTGCCGCCGCGAACTCCTCGCGGGCGAGCGGGTCTACCTCGGCGACGGCACTGTCGGGGGAGGGCAGCAATACGAGCCCGATCGCGTGTTCGGCAAGCCGGGGGCCGGGTTCGTCCGCGGCCCCGACCGAGAGTTCCGCCACGAGTTCCTGCAGCGATTGGGAGGCGTCATCCTGCGGGTCGGCGGATGGCCGTTGCGGATCGAGGAACTGCGGGCCGTTGGCGCGCCACAGCTCCGCAGCGACGGTTTCTCCCGAGGGCGCGATCATGAGCACCCGGGAGCGTTCTGTGCCGGTGACGGTCTGCCGGGCGAGGGCGGGCAGCGGCTCAGTCGTGCGCGCCTGCCACTGCGGTTCGGCGAGCAGGGTGGCGCCGGTGTTCACGCCACCGGCGGCGATGACGGCCACGAGTGCGAGCACTCCGAGACCAACCACACCGTGGCGCCAGCCCAGGCTGTGGGCGCTGAGCGCGGGCCGCGCCCCGCTCACGGTGGCGATGACCGCGAGGATGAGTCCGCCCGCGGCGAGGGACGCACCGGGCCCCGCCCACTCGGGGAGTCGTTGAAAACTTCCCAGCCAGTCATATTGCGGGCTGCGCAGGAGGTGTTGGGCCCCGACCGCGGTCAGGAGCCCGATCCCGGTGAGGAGCCACCCCCAACGGACCGTTTTTCCAGCCCCGCCCGCGCGGAACAGCCCGACCAGGGCGATCGCGCCGAGCGCCGCGGCGGCAACCGCGGCGATCGCGGTGTGGGCGGGCCATTGCGCCCAGCCGCTCGCGACGTGCCAGGGCAGTTTCGTCACCCAGTGCTCGCTCTCACCCGTGAACGGTGAGAGGTTGATCGGCGCGTGGCCGGGGGAGAGGAAGAGATTCGCCCATCCGTGCCGGCCGGCGTGCACGGCCTGCGGGATGAACAGCACGATCGTTGGGCCGCCCACGAGGAGTAGCCGGCCTCTTCCCCGCGGTGCGGCGATCGCGATGACGATCAGGAGCACTCCGAGGCCGGGCAGCAGGATCGGGGCGCTCGCGCAAATCGCAGCGAGGGCCAGCCCGGCGGCGGCGGCCGCCCCGGCGCTGCCCACCCCCGAGGGTCGGGACACGACGGGGATCGCCCGGCGGCTGGGCCCTTGCCCGGCATCGACCATCCCCGACCGGATGACATCACGTTGGTCGACCCCGAAGGCGCGGGCGAGCGCGAGCCCCAGCAACGGCAACAACAGGTGCGCCACGATCGAGGCGATCCGGCCATGATTGAGCCCGAGTGAGAGCACGGGGAGGAACGCCCACGCCACCGCCGCCCATCCCCGGAGCAGGACACTGCGGGTGACGGCGCCGGCGGCGAACCACATCGAGATACCCGCAAAGGGCAGCGCGAGAGCGAGGAGGATGTTGACCGCGGCATGGGCGCTCACCCCGAAGGGGCTTCCGGTCAGGGTGGCGAGGACGGCGAGGACGAGGCCGAAGGGGTGGGTGGGCACGGGCGCGCCATCACCCGCCGGGGCCCACGCGGAGAAGGCGCGTTCCCAGAGTTCGTGGTAGGAGTCGTCGATACCGCTGAGCCCGCCACCGATGAGTGCGGGGAAGGTGAAGGCGGATCCGGCGAAGACTTTGGGGATGAGGATCGCCCCGAGCGCCGCGAGCGCGAGGACGACCCCGGTGAGGGTCGCGCGGCGGCGGGTCGCGATCGCCCGGCGTTCTGCGATCTCCAGTTCGCTGGGCGCGAGTTGACGGCGCCGCTGGACCCGATGCGCCCGCCACCGGTGCCACCAGAGTCGGCGCACCTGGGCGCGCGTGGCGTACAGCGGCCGCAGTACCTTCCGGCTGGCGGTCGACCCCCTCGCGATCGTGCGCCGACTCCGGAAGATCGCCCCGAGGCGAGTAAGGGCGATGAGCGGAGCGCGAATCTCATCGAGAGCGAGCGAAAGGTCGTCGGAGGCGAGCCGCCACAACGCGCGCACCGGCGCCGCGAGGAGCATCGCGAGGGCAACGAATACCAGCGCCGCAGCGTTGATCGTGATGAGCCGAAAGTGCAGGGTCGCGAGCCGGCGGGCGAGGAAACTATTGGCCCCGTCAATACTCCCCTCGCGGCGGTCGGGGCCGTGCCATAACCCGGCCCTCGCATGGCGCACCTTCGCGGCGGGAACGACGATGACCCGTTCGCCCGCAAGCCGCGCCCGGCGGCTTAGCTCGGCGCCATCGAGGAACGGCCCGAGGGCGGGATCGGTCCCCCCGAGCACGCCCCACGTGGAGGCGCGGATGAGCATGCCGGCGGTGCCGACCGCATACACGTCTTCCCGGTCGTCGTACTGGCCCTGGTCGATCTCGCCGGGTTCGACCTCGGCGAGCCGGCGCCCCGCCCGCGTGTACCGCACGCCCGCGCTCAGCAGACGACTGGGAGAGTCGAAATCCACCTGCTTACAGCCCGCGATTCCTACCGCCCGGGAGGCGGCCGTCGCGCTCAGGAGCTCCGCGAGTGCGGCGGGGTCGGGCGGGCTGTCGTCATGAAGGAGCCACAGCCACTCCGATTCGACCTCCGCAACGAGATCGAGTGCTCGGCGGATGGCCTCGCCGAAGTTCTTTGCCTCGCCCACTCCGACCACCTCGACGAGGTCGCCGAGTTCCGCGGCGGCGACGGAACTTTCGATTGCCTCGGCTGCGCCGGCCCCACTCGCATCGGCAAGAATGACCCGCTCGGGCATCCGGTGTTGCTCGCGCAAGGCCACCAGGGTGTGCTCCAGGTAGCCTTGATCGGCAGCAACAACTACCGCGGTAACGCTCACCTAACCCCCGCTACCGGTCGTTCACATCGCCTGGCGCTTGAGCTTGCGACGCTCCCGTTCCGAAAGGCCACCCCAGATTCCGAACCGTTCATCGTTCATCAATGCATATTCCAAGCATTCGGCGCGCACCTCACACACCGAGCACACGCGCTTCGCCTCACGGGTTGATCCACCCTTTTCGGGGAAGAACGCCTCCGGATCCGTCTGTGCGCAAAGTGCTCGTTCCTGCCAGCCCAGGACGCCTTCGTCTTCTCCGGCAAGGTGCGCGAGGAGGGGTGGAGCGGGATCGACCGCGTCAGGCACTTGGTTACCTAGCGGGCCATCACCCAGAATGTTCCACATCTTGACTCCCCTAAACTGCTTGTGGCGAAGGAATAAATAAGAACTATACCTGAGTAAATTACACGCGTGTCATCCTTGGGAGTCAAGGA
>JAJYRV010000233.1 GCA_021793935.1 Actinomycetes bacterium
CATTCGGTGCCCTCGAGAACGTCCAGACCCTCGCCTTCCTCACCACGACCGAAGGCGGCGGGAAGATCCTCACCGACGGAGCGGCCGCAGACCTCATCGCCGCCTACGGCGTCGATCTTCCCGCGACCGTCCGGCAACTTGACATCACCGGCGAGACGGGGCAGATCCGCACGATGGCGCTGCCGCCCCTCGCCGGGGATGACCGGTGGGCACACCTGCCCGCCACTCTCATGTTCGTCGGCCTCGGGAGCCCAGAGGAATCGCCCGCGGAGGAATCCGCGAGCGCCCGGGCCCGCCGCGCCGGAGGGGCGTTCGCGCGGGCCCTTCGCCCCGGGGTTGCCGCGGCCGTCGCCGGTTTCGATAACCGCGGCGAGCAGGTCGCGACCGCCTTCGGTGAAGGCATCCACCTCGCCGCCTACCGCCACCCCGCCACCGGGACCCTCGAGCGGCCCGAACCGCCCCGGTCGGTGCGCCTCGTGGGCGCGAGCGAGGAATCGGTGACGGCAGCCGCGGCCCGCGCGCACGCGACCGTCGCCGCCCGCACCTGGGCGGCCACCCCCTCGAACACGAAGAACCCCGAATGGCTCGCGGGCGAGGCCCGCCGGGAGGGCAAGGACGCGCGGGCGGCGGTGCGCGTGTACGACGAGAAGTGGATCGCGGCCCAGGGGATGGGCGGGCTCGCCGCCGTCGGCGGCGGATCGGCTTCCCCGCCGCGGTTCGTCGTCGTCGAATACACCCCCAAAGGCCGATCGCCGGGGGAGATCGTCGTCGTCGGCAAGGGCATCACCTACGACACCGGCGGCCTCGACATCAAACCGCGTGAGGCGATGATGCCGATGAAGACGGACATGACCGGCGCCGCCGTCACCCTCGCCGCCGTCATCGGCGCGGCGAAGGCCCGCGCGGAGAACTCCATCGTCGCCGTCCTGCCGCTGGCGGAGAACGCCGTCTCCGGCTCCTCCTACCGGCCCTCGGACGTCGTGACGATGTTCGACGGCACGACCGTGGAGATCGGCAACACCGACGCCGAGGGGCGGATGGTGCTCGCCGACGCCATGGCCTGGGCGCGGGAGGAATACTCCCCGAAACTGCTCATCGACGTCGCCACCCTCACCGGGGCGGCCACGCTCGGCCTGGGCAAGATCCACGGCGCGTTATACGCGACGACGACGCCGCTGGCCGGGGCGTTCCTCGAGGCCGGAGCGGCCACGGGCGAACCGGTGTGGCGGATGCCGCTGGTGGAGGAGTACCGCGCCTCGCTCGACTCCCCCGTCGCCGACCTCTCCCACATTTCCGGGCCCGGGGTGGGGGCCGGTTCGATCACCGCCGCGCTGTTCCTGCAGCACTTCGCCGGCGACACCCCCTGGGTGCACCTCGACATCGCCGGGCCGGCCCGCGCGGCGAAGACCGACACCCTCGTGACTGAAGGGGCCACGGGCTTCTCCGCCCGGCTCCTGCTGCACTACCTGCTCAACGAACCGCTCGCCGCGCTCGAGGAGGGTTAGGGCGTCACCGCGACCGTGAGCCCGTCCCCGACCGGGAGCAGGCTCGTGGTGAACTCCTCGCGCAGGTGCTTGCTGAGTTCGCGCATCGCGACGGTCTGCTCATCGCGCCGGGCCGGATCGGCGACCCGCCCGTGCCACAGCGTGCTCGCGACGACGAGCGCCCCGCCGCTGCGCAGCAACGGCAGCGCGTGCTCGGCGTAATCCGCCGCCTGCGTGGGCATCGCGTCGATGAAGACCAGGTCGTAGGCCCGATCGGCGAGGCGGGGGAGGACCTCATAGGCCCGGCCCGAGATCGTCCGCGTGCGGGCAGAGGCCACCTCGGCGGTCGCGAACGTCTTCTTCGCGAGCCGGTGGTGTTCCACCTCGTCGTCGATCGTCGTGAGGATCCCCTCGGGGTGCATGCCCTGCAGGAGCCACCAGCCGCTCACGCCGGTGCCGGTGTTCACCTCGACGACCGCGCGGGCCCCGAGCAGGGCGGCGATCATCCGCAGCGCCGACCCCGTGGCCGGGGACAGCGGCTCGAGGCCGAGCTCCTGGGCGCGGGCGGTGGCGAACTCGAGCGCGGGATCGGAAGCGAGCGCGAACTCTTCGGTATAGACCCAACTCTGGATCCTGTCAGCAGCGATGTCAGCCTCCCAAACCACGCGGAATCCTCTCTCCTTGATCGTATAACCAGATTTCGCCGGCGCGCGGTGAAATGCCGCGTTTCTCCTCCCCAGTGTGGGAAGGTGCCCGGCGGGCAGGTGCGGGCCGGTTAAGCTGGGACCATGCTGAACATCTCCGGCGAGGAGTTCTTGATCCTCGTCTTCGTCGCTCTCGTGCTCATCGGGCCGGAGCGGCTTCCCCAGTACGCGGAGCAGCTCGCGCGGCTGGTGCGAACCCTTCGGGAGATGATGGCGGGGGCGAAGACCTCCCTGAAGGAGGAACTCGGCGACGACTATGCCGAATTGGCGAAGTTCGACCCGCGGCAGTACGACCCGCGCCGCATCGTGCGCGAGGCGCTCGTGGAGGACGTCGTGCCCGCCTCCCGGCCCGCACCGGCGCGCCGGCCCGCGCCGCCGCCCGCGGCCGTGTCGATGCCCCCGGAGCCCGGGCAGGCCGACCTGCCGGTGCCCTTCGACGACGAGGCGACGTAGGGTTTCTAGCGGCGCAGGCTCCTACAGCGGCGTGACGGCGAGATTCAGGCCCTCCAGCCCGCGCTCTCGGTGCATGAGCCCGCGGGCGATGTCGATGAGGAGGTTGCCCGCGGCGGTGTCGTTGTTGACCACCGGCACGCCCGAATCCGAGCCCTCCCGCAGGGCGATCTCGATCGGCACCTGGCCGAGCAGCGGCACGTCGGCCTCGAGGATCTCCGAGAGCCGCTCGGCCACCCGCTGCCCGCCGCCGGAGCCGAAGATCTCCAGTTTCGAACCGTCGGGCTGCTCGAGCCAGGACATGTTCTCGATGACGCCGGCGATCTTCTGATTCGTCGCGTTCGCCATGCTCCCGGCCCGCTCGGCCACCTCCGCCGCCGCGAGTTGGGGCGTGGTGACGACGAGGATCTCCGCCCCGGGCAGCATCTGGGCGACGGAGATCGCAATGTCGCCGGTGCCCGGTGGCAGGTCGAGGAGGAGGACGTCGAGGTCGCCCCAGAAGACGTCGGCGAGGAACTGTTGCAGCGCGCGGTGGAGCATCGGCCCCCGCCACACCACGGGGCGACCGGGCTGGGTGAACATCCCGATCGAGATGACCTTGATCTCCCCGGAGACCGGCGGCAGGATCATGTCATCCACCTTGGTCGGGGTCGTCGTCACCCCGAGCATCCGGGGGATGGAGAACCCGTACACGTCGGCGTCGATCACCCCGACCTTGAGCCCGTCGTTGCTCATCGCCGCGGCGAGGTTCGCCGTCACCGAGGATTTGCCGACCCCGCCCTTGCCCGAGGCGACGGCGAACACTCGGGTGAGGTTGCCCGGCTCGGAGAACGGGATCACCGGTTCCTCGATCCCGCCGCGCAGTTTCTTGCGCAGCTCCGCGCGTTCCTCATCGGTCATCACCGTGAGGTCGACCTGCACGTCGTTCGCGCCGGCCTTGCGGGCGGCGGCAGCGACGTCCTCGGAGATGCGGCCTTTCATGGGGCAGCCGGCGATCGTCAGGGCGATGGTGATGATCGCACCACCGGTGGGGGTGAGCTCGACGCCGCGGACCATGTCGAGTTCTGTGATCGGACGGCGGATTTCGGGGTCGAGCACCCCCTCTAGAGCTTTGTGAATATCCTCGGGGGTCATGCCTTTAGTCTAGGTCGTAGTTGGAAAAATGACAGGCCGGGTGACCAGCCCGCCACCGCCGGAGGGTCAGTCGTTGCTGAGGGCCGCCATCCACGCCTCGACCTCTTCCGGGGCGCGGGGGAGCGCGGCGGAGAGGTTCTCCACCCCGGAGTCGGTGACGAGCACGTCATCCTCGATCCGCACGCCGATCCCGCGGTACTCCGCGGGGATCGCGAGGTCATCGGACTTGAAGTACAGGCCGGGTTCGATCGTGAAGATCATGCCCGGCTCCAGCTCCGCGTCGAGGTACATCTCCCGGCGCGCCTGGGCGCAGTCGTGCACGTCCAGCCCGAGGTGGTGGCTCGTGCCGTGGGGCATCCACCGGCGGTGCTGCTGCCCCTCGGCGCTGAGGGCCTCCTCCGCGCTCACCGGCAGCAGCCCCCAGTCCGCGAGCCGCTCAGCGAGGACCTTCATCGCCGCCTCGTGGATCTCCCGGAACTTCACCCCCGGCCTCGCGTGGTCGAAGGCGGCGTCGGCGGCGTCGAGCACCGCCTGGTAGAAGA
>JAJYRV010000234.1 GCA_021793935.1 Actinomycetes bacterium
CGAGCACAACCATCTTCGCCGCGCGGCGGGTGGCGCCGCCGGATTTGATCGTGCCGGCGGAGGCGTCGGCGCCGCGCATGAACGAGACCGGGCCGGAAGCGGTGCCGCCGGAGGAGAGGAGTTCCTTCGAGGAGCGGATCCGGGACAGGTTCAGGCCGGCACCGGAGCCGCCCTTGAAGATCAGGCCTTCCTCCTTATACCAGTTGAGGATCGACTCCATTGAGTCGTCCACCGAGAGGATGAAGCACGCGGAGACCTGCTGGGGTGAGGAGGTGCCAACGTTGAACCACACGGGCGAGTTGAACGCGAAGATCTGGTGGAGCAGCGCGTAGGTGAGTTCGTGCTCGAAGATCTCGGCATCGGTATCGGAGTTGAAGTAGCCGTGCTCCTTCCCGGCCTTGGTGTAGGTGAGCACGACCCGGTCGATGAGCTGCTTGAGGCTGTGTTCACGCTGCGGGGTTCCGGGGGCGCCACGGAAGTACTTGGTCGTGACGATCGTCGACGCGTTCGCAGACCAGAAATCCGGGAATTCCACCCCGGCTTGGGAGAAGATCACCTCGCCGGTCTTCCAGTTCTGCTGTTCGACGTCCCGTTTCTCCCAGGTCACTTCGTCGTAGGGGTGCACGCCGGGGGTCGTGTAGATCCGCTCGATCGTGAGCCGCTTGCCCTGGTGAGAATCCGAATGCTGCCGCGCCGTCTCCGTCATGTCCATTCTCCTGAAGTAGCTTTGTGAGTTAGGGCGCTACGTCCCTAGATGTATAACGCAGTTCCGCCGCCCGGTATGCCCGAAAATCAGTCAAAACCACAACATATTGGGAAATCACATGCGTGGAACTACTAGATATAGGAGTGTAGGCGCTCCCCCTAGCCGTCCGCAAGCGGTGCGTGCCGTGCGTAACGAATTGCTCGACGCCGATCTCCCGGCTGCCGTTATCCACCGTACGCCGGGCGACTGACACGGGCGGGGCGAGGCGGTGAGGCTGGGGATAACCGCGCCCCGCGGGGACAGGCGAAGCAGGCAGGTTGTCGGGACGCGCGGCTCAGTCGTGGCTCGCGGGCTCTTCCGCCTCCCCCGCCGCCTGTCGCGCGAGCACGAACAGCAGGTCCGAGAGCCGGTTAAGGTACCGCAAGACCTCCTCAGAAACCGGCCCGCCGTCGTCGCGGGCGCGCAGGCAGGCGCGTTCGGCGCGGCGGGCAACGGTGCGCGCATGATCGAGGTGGGCGCTGAGGACGGTCGCGCCCGGAACGATGAACACCGGTCGCAGGGGATGGGCGGCGACGACGGCGTCAATCGCCTTCTCTAGCGCGCTCACCTCAGCTTCGGTGAGGGTGGAGATACCGGGGGTGAGCTTGTGGCGCCGGTCGGGGTTGGCGGAGATGTCCGCGCCGAGCACGAACAGGTCCCGCTGCACCCGAAGAAGCAACTCCGCGAGCGCGGCGGCCTCCGCCTCGCAGACGGCTCCGGCCTCCCGGGCGGAGGGAACGTGGGCGCGGGCGAGGCCGAGAACGGCGATGACCTCATCGACGTCACCGGCAGCATCGACGATCGTCGCCGTCTTTTGCACCCGTCCGCCATACAGCCGCCCGGTCGTGCCGTCGTCTCCGGTACCCGTGTAAATGCGCATTTTCCCAGTATGGCACCCACCCCTGGCCGGTACCCTCGAAGGCAGCGGGCCCCAGCTGGTTGGGCTGATCCGGCGCCGCGGAGTGAAGGAGCAGGGAATGACCCAGGATGAGTTCGAGCAGGTGAGCGCCCAACTCGTGGCGGTCATCGCCGCCGTCGAGGAGGGGCGGCCCCGCGTCCTCACGACCGATGGCGCGAAGACCCTCCCTGCCGGACCGCTGCAGCGCGGGCACCGCTCCATGCAGGAAGGGATGCGCGGGTGGGTGAAACAGCAGACCGGCTGCTGCCTCGGGTTCATCGAGCAGTTGTACACGTTCGCCGATCGCGACCGCGGGGCCGGACCCGCGATCGAGGTGTCCTATCTCGGGCTCTCGGCGATCACCGGCGACGCCCGCCGCTGGCCGGGCTGGTACGACTTCTTCCCCTGGGAGGACCGGCGGGAATCCGCGGAGGTGATCGAGACCGCGATCGCCCCCGCGCTCGAGGCGTGGAGCAGGGACGCGGGCGGGGAGGCAGAAGCCCGGTGGACCCGCTGCGCCGTGACGTTCGGGCTGGCGGGCCGTCGGTGGATCCCCGAGCACACCCTCGCCCGCTACGAGCTGCTATACGAGGCGGGGCTCGTGCCCGAGTCGCCACATGCGCCCGTGAGCGCCGCGCAGATTCCCGGGCTCGCGATGCACCGGCACCACCGGCGGATCCTCGCGACGGGGATCGCGCGGCTGCGGGCGAAGATCCAATACCAGCCCGTGATTTTTGAGTTGATGCCCGAGACCTTCACGCTCAGCCAGTTGCAGGCGACGGTCGAGGCGATCGCCGGTCAACGCCTGCACACCCAAAACTTTCGCCGACTCGTGGCCGGGCAGGATCTCGTGGAAGACTCCGGCGAGGTGGACGTCGCCACCGGGGGCAGGCCGGCGCGGCTGATGCGGTTCCGCCGAACCGTGCTCGACGAGCGAGCGGCGGCGGGGACGAAGCTCCCCTCCCCGCGCGAGTAGCCCCGCGAACGGCAAGGGGCGGCGCCGAAGCCGGGAGCGCCGTCGTCGGGCACACGGATAACCTGTTATGCTCACTTTGAGCATAAGCAGAGTGGCCCCGAAGTGAGGAAGCATCCGATGACGACCGTGACGATCAGCACCGACGCCCTGTATGAACGGGTGCGGCCCGTTATCCCCCGGGTGGAGTGGGCGACGATGGAGGAGGATGTCGCGGCGATCTGGCGGCTCAAGCGGGAGCGCGACGCCGTCATCCTCGCGCACAATTATCAGACGCCGGAGATCTTCCACGGCGTCGCCGATATCGTCGGCGATTCCCTCGCCCTCGCCCGCGAGGCGGTGAGTGCCCGCGCCGAGGTCATCGTGCTCGCCGGGGTGCATTTCATGGCGGAGACGGCGAAATTGCTCAACCCGTCGAAAACCGTGCTCATCCCGGACCTGCGGGCGGGCTGTTCTCTCGCCGAGTCGATTACCGCCGCCGACGTGCGCGGGCTCAAGGCCGAGCACCCGGGCGTGCCGGTCGTGACCTACGTCAACACCTCCGCGGCTGTGAAGGCCGAATCCGATATCTGCTTCACCTCCGGCAACGCGGTCAAGGTGGTGGAATCTCTCGGCACCGACCGGGTGATCCTCATCCCCGACGAGCACCTGGCGGCGAACATCGCCCGCGACTGCGATGTGGAGGTGATCACCTGGCCCGGGCGCTGCGAGGTGCACGACCGGTTCACCGCCGCCGACATCGCTCAGCTCCGCGCCGATCACGAGGACGTGCTCGTCATGGCCCACCCCGAGTGCCCGCCGGAGGTCGTCGCGGCGAGCGACATTTCAGGTTCGACGGCGCAGATGGTCGCCCACGTGGAACGGGAGCAGCCGGCCCGGGTCGCCCTCATCACCGAGTGCTCGATGAGCGACAACATCGCTGCGGAGCTTCCCGAGGTGGAGATGGTCCGCCCGTGCAACCTGTGCCCGCACATGAAGCGCAACAACCTCGGCAACATCCGGGCCGCGCTGGAGAACCTGCGCCACGAGGTGCAGATCGACCCGGCCGTGGCACGCCGGGCCCGCACCGCCGTCGAGCGCATGTTGGAGATCCGATGACCGCCGGTCTCCCGCGGGTGCTCACGGATGATCTCGTGCGTGCCGCCCTCCAAGAGGATCTCGGCCGAGCCGGCGATGTGACGACGACGGCGATCGCCCGCCCGGGCCAGCACGCCTCGGCGGACCTCGTCGCCCGGGAGGCAGGCGTCGTGGCGGGCCTCGACCTCGCGATCCGCGCTTTCGAATTCCTCGACCCGGCCCTCACCGTGGGCGGGGCGCGCCCAGACGGCACCCGCGTCGCTCCCGGCGACGTGCTCGCCCGTGTGAGTGGGGAGGCCCGGGCGCTGCTCGGCGCGGAGCGAGTTGCGTTGAATTTTTGCAGCCATCTATCCGGGGTGGCGACGGCGACGGCGGAACTCGTCGAGGCGGTACGAGGCACCTCCTGCCGGATCACCTGCACCCGCAAGACCACCCCCGGGCTGCGGGCGGTGGAGAAGGCGGCGGTCCGGGCCGGGGGCGGGAACAACCACCGGTTCGGGCTCGATGACGCGGTGTTGGTCAAGGACAATCACGTGCTGCTCGCCGGCGGGGTGAAGGAGGCCGTGCGGCGGGTGCGGTAGTGAGAT
>JAJYRV010000235.1 GCA_021793935.1 Actinomycetes bacterium
CGCGGGCGCAGATCCTGCACGCCGCCGCGAGCGCCGTTTCCCCCGGCGGGGTCCTACTCATCGTGGGCCACGCGGATTTCCCGCCGTGGTCGCGCCACCATCACGAGGACGCCGAGCACGAGCACCCCACCTTTCCCACCATTTCGGAAACGATCGCGGAAGCGGGCCTGACCCGGGGTTGGGAACTCGCCGTCGCTGCGGAATTGCCCCGCCTCGTCACCGGCCCGGAGGGCCAGGAGGCAACCATCCACGACACGGTGGTCAAGGCGCGCCGTCTCGCCGAGCACCCGAACCCGCCACTCGACACAGTAAGGAAACCCGATGGGCCGCGTCGTCATTTTCGGTAGCGCCAACGCCGATACCATCCTCTCGGTGGAGCACTTCCCCGAACCGGGAGAAACGATCCACGCGAACGGATCGACAACCGGGGCCGGCGGTAAGGGACTCAACCAGGCGGTTGCCGCCGGGCGGATGGGAGCAATGGCGGTCATGGTCGGCGCGATCGGCACCGACGCTGCGGCCCGTGAGCTGCGTGCCGCGCTCGCAGGCGAGTCCGGGCTCAGCCTCACCCGCCTGCGGGAGTGGGACGGCCCGACGGGCCAGGCGTTCGTCACCGTGGACGCCGCGGGGGAGAACCACATCGTCATCGTCGCCGGCGCGAACGGCAGCCACACCGCCCCCAGCGCCCGCGAACACCTCGACTTCCTCACCTCCGGTGACGTGCTCGTGTGCCAACTCGAGATCCCCTTCGAGGCCACTGCCGCCGCCCTCGAGCACGGCAGGTCCCGGGGTGCGCTCACGGTGCTCAACGCCGCCCCCGCGGCGGACGTCACGCACATGCTCGGCTGGGTCGATCTCCTCGTCGTCAACAAGACCGAAGCGGCCGCGATCATCGCCGGGCTCGGGGGCGAGGTGACCGGCGCGAACCCGGCCGAGGACGCCCAGTTCCTGTGTGACCGAGCGGGTACCGACGTCGTCATCACCCTCGGCGGCGACGGGCTCGTGTTCGCCGGCGCGGACGGAAGCGGCTGCCTCCCGGCGCACCCGATCACACCCGTGGACACGACCGGGGCGGGGGACGCGTTCGTTGGCGGGCTCGCCGCGATGCTCGCCGAGGGCGAACCGCTCGCCGCGGCGCTCGAATTCGCCTCCGCCCTCGGGGCGCTCGCCTGCACGGCCCCCGGCGCCCAGGGCTACACCTCCACCCGGGATGACGTGCTCGCGCTCGCGAGCCCCTCGCGCTGAGCAGACCAGCCTCGATGGCCGGCTGTGAGGCCGAGTAATGCCACAACCCGGGCCGGCGGGGCAAGCCCTTGCACCGCTCGGGCGGGGATTTAGGGTGGAGAGATGCCGAACACGAGGACTCAGCCCGACCCGGCCGGTGAGCACGGCGCTCACGACCACGGCGTGCAGGACGGGGCCGAGCACGGTCAGGCGATGAGCGGCCACGACGGCCACGACGGCCACGAAACCCACGGCGGGCACGGCGACCACGCCGCCCAGTTCCGGCGCTTGTTTCGGATCATGGCGCTCCTCGCGATCCCCACGGTCGGCTTCAACGCGATGTTCGCCGACCTGATCGGCTACTCCCTACCGAGCGCCGCGTGGATCGGGTGGGTCTCACCGATCCTCGGCACCGTCATCTACTTCTGGGGCGGCTGGGTCTTCCTCGAGGGCGGCTCCGGGGAACTGCGCGCTCGGCAACCGGGAATGATGCTCCTCATCAGCCTCGGCATCACCGTCGCCTTCCTCGCCTCGTGGGCCTCCACCCTCGGCCTGCTCGGCGCCGAACACGACCTGTGGTGGGAACTCGCCCTCCTCGTCGTCGTCATGCTGCTCGGGCACTGGCTGGAGATGCGCTCGCTGGCGACCACCTCCTCCGCACTGGATTCCCTCGCCGCGCTCCTGCCCGACTCGGCCGAGCGGGTGAGCAAGTCCGGACAGATCGAGGCAGTCCCTCCCGGTGATCTCGAGGTCGGCGACGTCGTGCTCGTGCGCCCCGGCGGCTCGGTACCCGCCGACGGCATCATCGCCGACGGCGCCGCAGCGATGGATGAATCGATGGTCACCGGCGAATCCCAGACCGTGCGGCGCGGCGAAGGCGACCGCGTCGTCGCTGGCACCATCGCCACCGATTCCGGCATCCGGGTCCGGATCGACCGGGTGGGGGAGGACACCACCCTCGCGGGGATCTCGCGCCTCGTCGCCGAGGCCCAATCCTCCTCTTCGCGCGCCCAACGCATCGCCGACCGCGCCGCCGCGCTGTTGTTCTGGTTCGCCCTCGGCTCCGCCGCGATCACCGCCGTCGTGTGGGTCGCGATCGGGCTCCCCGGGGAGGCGATCGGCCGGGTCGTCACCGTGCTCGTCATCGCCTGCCCGCACGCGCTCGGCCTCGCGATCCCCCTCGTCGTTGCGATCTCCACCGAACGGGCAGCGAAAGCCGGGGTGCTCGTGCGTGACCGGCTCGCGCTGGAATCGATGCGCAGCATCGACGTCGTCGTCTTCGATAAAACCGGAACGCTCACCAAGGGCGAACCCGCCGTCGTCGAGGTCGCGCCGGCCGGCGGCGATGAGTGGAGCGAGGAGCAGGTCCTCACGCTCGCCGCTGCCGCCGAATCCGACTCCGAACACCCCCTCGCCAAAGCGATCGTGCGCGCCGCGGCCGACCGCAATCTCTCCCTACCCGCGGCCTCGGAGTTCCGCTCCGATCCGGCCGTGGGCGTCCGCGCGGACGTGGAGGGCAAACGGGTCGCCGTCGGCGGGCCGAACCTCCTCTCCGAAGCAGGCGCCGAGGAACTTCCCATCGCCGATGAGTGGCGTGAGCAGGGCGCGATCATCCTCCACGTGCTCGTCGAGGGCAAAGTCGCCGGAGCTCTCCACCTCGCCGACGAGATCCGCGCCGAGTCCCACGCGGCGGTCGGCGCGCTTCACGACCAGGGCGTCGAGGTGGTCATGCTCACCGGGGACGCCCAGGCAGTCGCCACTTCCGTCGGTGAGGAACTCGGCATCGACCGCGTGTACGCGGGGGTGCGCCCGGAGGAGAAGGCGGATAAAGTCGCCGAACTCCAGGGGCAGGGGCGCCGCGTCGCCATGGTGGGTGACGGCGTCAACGACGCACCCGCCCTCGCCCGCGCAGACGTAGGGGTCGCGATCGGGGCGGGCACCGACGTCGCCATCGGTTCCGCCGGCGTCATCCTCGCCTCCTCCGACCCCCGGGGTGTGCTCTCGGTGATCACGCTCTCCCGGGCCAGTTACCGAAAGATGAAACAGAACTTGTGGTGGGCGAGTGCGTACAACCTCATCGCCGTGCCACTAGCCGCAGGGGTGCTCGCGCCGATCGGATTCGTCATGCCGATGAGCGTAGGTGCGCTGCTCATGTCCGCATCCACAGTGATCGTCGCTTTGAATGCGGGGCTCCTGCGGCGGATTGATCTCGACCCAGAAAGAGAGGCAACACCATGACCCCCACACCACTGCCCGACCTCGACCTCGAACGCTACCTTGGCACCTGGTTCGAAATCGGGCGCCTGCCGATGAAGTACGAAGACAACGCGACCGACGTCACCGCGACCTACCGGTTGGAGGATGGCGAAATCGTCGTCGACAACCGTTCCCGCGACGAGAACAATGAGCCCGTCCAGGCACTCGGCCGGGCGAAGGTCGGCGAGGGACCCTCCCAGTTGAAGGTCTCCTTCCTGCCCGAAGGGCTCCGGTGGATCCCCTTCACCGAGGCCGACTACTGGGTACTGCGGGTCGATCCGGACTACCAACACGCGCTCGTGGGCACCCCCGACCACAAGTTCCTGTGGCTGCTCTCACGCAGCCCCGCGATGGACGTGGACGTGCAGGAGGAATATCTCGCCCACGCCCGCGACGAAGGTTACGACCTCGCCGATTGGATCCGCACGGCCCAGTCCGGCAACCACGTCACGGACGAAATGCTCGACGACTAGGTGAGTTGCAGCGTCGTCACGCAGGTCGGGTCGTCGGCACCCGTTGCGATGGGCGCGCTCACCGTGCCCTCAGCGTGGGTGACCTCGATGGTGCCGCTGATGTCGCGGGGGAGCCACAGCCCGAGGAAACCGTTCGCGAACGTCTCCGTCTCCTCATCCACCACGACCTCGCCGTCATCAGTGGTGACGACGACGTGCACGGCTTCGCTGCGTAGCTCGCCCACGCAGGTGGTCAGGGAGTGGTAGAAGCAATCGTGGGTCTGCTCGGCGTACGGCGCGATCGACACGTAGAACTCGTCTGCGGGCAGGCCGAGGCTGCCCTCCT
>JAJYRV010000236.1 GCA_021793935.1 Actinomycetes bacterium
GTGACGAACGCCTCAGACGCCCTCATGAGCGAGATCCTCTCCTGGAACGCCGGGCTCGGGTATGGATCCATCTCCGGCAACTTCTGCTCCGACAAGAAGGCGACCGCCGTCAACGGGATCCTCGGGCGGGGGCGCAACACCGTCGCAGAAATCCTCATCCCGCACGAGATCGTCACCAAATGGTTGCGCTCTTCGGCGCAGAAAATCACCGACCTCGTGATCCAGAAGAACCTCGTGGGATCCACGATCGCCGGAGCGCTGCGCTCGGCGAACGCCCACTACGCGAACATGCTGCTCGCCTTCTACCTCGCCACGGGGCAGGACGCCGCGAACATCGTCGAGGGTTCCCAAGGAATCACCTACGCGGAGAATCGTGAAGACGGCCTTTACTTTTCCTGCACACTTCCTCACCTCATCGTTGGTACCGTCGGGAATGGAAAGCACCTGCCGCATGTTGATTACGCCATGGAACGGATGAACCTGAGGCAGGAACGCCCCGCGGGTGAGAACTCGCGCAAGCTCGCCGCGCTTATGGCTGGCGCCGTACTGTGTGGAGAGTTGTCATTGCTCGCAGCCCAAACCAACCCGGGCGAGCTTATGCAGGCGCACCTGCGCCTAGAACGGAAAGAAGCACCTCGTTCATGACAGCGATCGGAATCCACGACCTCGAGCTCAGCACGACGCACCACGTGCTGGGGCTCACCGCCCTGGCCGAGTTCCAGGGGATCGACCCGAACAAGTACCACATCGGTCTGGGCCAGGACGAGATCAGCATGCCCGCCCCGGACGAAGACGTCGTGACGATGGGGGCGAGCGCCGCGCAGCCACTCATCGCTCGCCATGGCACCGAGGGGATCCGCACCCTACTGTTCGCCACCGAAACCGGTCTCGACCAATCCAAGGCGGCCGGCGTGTGGGTGCACGAGCTGCTCGACCTGCCCTCCAGCGTGCGGATCGCTGAGTTCAAGCAGGCGTGTTACGCCGGAACCGCCGCGCTCCAGGCGGCCCTGGGCATCGTCGCGCGCAATCCCCGCGAGCGCGTGCTCATCATCTCCTCCGACGTCGCCCGCTACGAACTCGGCTCACCGGGCGAACCGACCCAGGGGGCCGGTGCCGTGGCGATGCTCATCTCCGCGGCCCCCGCGCTCGTGGAAATCGAACCGACCTCCGGGGTGTATACCGACGACGTGGACGACTTCTGGCGCCCCAACGATTCCACGACCGCCGTCGTGGATGGGCGACTGTCGGTACGGGCCTACCTCGACGCCGTCGCCGGGGCGTGGGATGACCTCGCCGGCCGCGGCGGCCCGGGTGCGCAGTCGCTGTCGCGGATGGTGTACCACCAGCCGTTCACCAAGATGGCGATGAAGGCTCACCAACACCTCGCCCGCCACACGGGTGCCGACCTCGGCGAGGGCGGACTGAAAACCGGGTCGATCTATAACCGCCGACTCGGGAACACCTACACCGCCTCGCTCTACGCCTCCCTCGCCTCCCTGCTCGATCACGAAGACGACCTCGCCGGCTCCCGGATCGGGATGTTCAGTTACGGCTCGGGACTGGTGAGCGAACTGTTCACCGGAATCGTGCAAGCGGGTTACAACGGCAACGGCCGGCGCGAGCGCACCGAGGCGATGATCGAGGCGCGGGTGCCCCTCGACGTCGAGACCTACCGCGAACTCCACAGCAAGATCCTCTCCAGCATGCAGGACGTGGAGACCCCGCGGGTGACGAAGGCGCCGTTCCGGTTCGCCGGCATCAAGGACCGCGCGCGGTTCTACCAGCGCACCGGGAACTAGCTTTTTCTCACCGGTCTTGACCATGCGCCGGGCACCAATTGCCGCGGGGCGAATCCCGACTTTTCCTGATCATGGTCGGCCATACTTGACTTGATGGACACTTTCAAGCGGACACCTCAGCAGCTTTTTAATCTGCCCCAGCATTTCGTTATCCCGCTCTTTCAGCGCACATATGTATGGAAGCAAGAGGAACAGTGGGAACCGCTTTGGAAAGATGTCCGGCGCATTGCCGAAGCACGAATCGCGCAGCCGCATGCAGGCGCTACTCATTTTCTCGGCGCGGTCGTGATCCAGGCTCATGAATCGAAGACGAAGCAGCTGACGGCATGGAACGTCATTGACGGCCAGCAACGGCTGACCACCCTCCACCTCTTGTCCGCTGCCGTGCGATCGGTCGTGAGTAAATATGGTGACGTAAAACTCGCCGGCCAGCTTGAGCGTCTGACTCATAACGATGAGTTTTTCGTCGACGAGGGCGAGAGCACTCTAAAGGTACGCCACCTTAACAAGGATCGGGCTGCGTTCGACGAGGTGATGTCCGCGGCAGCTCCTGTGGACCACGATGGGCTCGAACACTCAGGGACGCAGATTGTTGCGGCGCATAGGTACTTTTGCTCAGCGGTCGAGCAGTGGGTGGGGTCCCCTGAGAGCGAGGAGTACGCTGCTAGCGTCCGAGAACTCACCGACGTAATTCTGCACGGGCTGCAACTGGTGTCCATCGAACTGGACGCGACCGAGAACTCGCAAGAGATTTTTGAAACGCTCAATGCGCGCGGAACGCCGTTAACAGCAGCGGACCTGATACGAAACTTCGTGTTTCAACAGCTGGAGGGGGAGGGTGCTGATATCGCTCGGGCGTATCGCGAAGACTGGCCGTTCGAAACCAAATTTTGGACGCGGGAGATCAGCGTCGGACGCAACTACGTGAGTAGAAGCTCGCTCTTCCTCAATCAGTGGCTCCAAGCACGCACGGGGGAAGAGGTTAGTCCGCAGTCGACGTTCAGCAGATTCAAGACATACGTTGACGTGGAATCTGGGCAGAAGATGATGGATCTGCTCCCGACGATCAAACTCCAAGCTGCGCAATACGAAGCCTGGACACAGGCCGCGGCAAGGCCCGGAGGTTCGCTCAATCGTACAGAGATGGCCGTGTACCGGATGAATGCCAGCGGCGTTGAGCTGCTGAAGCCTCTTCTCATTTGGCTGCACGAGCCTGGCCGCAACCTCCCGATCGAGAGCATCGAAGCAATCATCGGCGCCGCAGAGAGTTGGGTAGTGAGGCGACAGCTTCTGAGATTGTCCAACAGTGATCTGGGCCGGATCGTCGCCGACCTCATCGCGTCGAACGACTCCACGCCAGACGTTGACCTGGAGGAGCGAATTGTGGCGCAACTCAGCCGTCTGAATGTCACGAGCACGTACTGGCCCGGTGACGAGGAAGTGCGGGAAGCGCTGGCGAAGGAGCGCGTTTATCGACGGTATCCCCGCGCCCGGTTGAGGATGTTCCTCGAGGCCGTGGAGGACCATTTTCGCATGGAGACCGAGCAACCTCAGGTTGAGAGGAACGGGTATCCTATCGAACATCTTCTTCCACAGAAGTGGGAAGAGACGTGGCCCGTCCGGAACCTCGAAGAGGCCGAGGAACGTCAAGCCCGAGTTCACCGACTCGGAAATCTTACCCTGTTGACGACGTCGCTGAACTCCAAGGTTTCTAACGGCCCCTGGGAGAGGAAAAGGAAAGCCCTTCTCCAGCACAACACCATTAACCTCACCGGTAGGGTCCTCGCCCGAACCGAACGCCGTGACTGGGACGAGGAGATGATCGATGAACGCACGCGTGAACTCGTCGAGAAGATCCTTCAGGTGTGGCCCGTGCCCGAAGGACATCACGGTAAGGTCGTCGATCCGCAGGCAAAGGACGGGGAATGGATTGGCCTTGAACGTCTTGTTTCTGCGGGTTTGTTGTCGCATGGAGAGACGTTGTATGCGACTCACCGTGACTTCAACGGCGCGGAGGCGACGCTTCACCGAGACGGTTCGATTCACGTGAATGGCAAACGGTACACCTCACCGTCTGCGGCCGGGAAGGCGTTGCGAAAGAAGGCGACGAATGGTTGGTACTTCTGGGCCGTACAGGACGGGCGGCGTCTTCGCGATATTCGCGTGGAGTTCCAGAATTCTCTAGTAGGCGAACGACACTGAGGCTGAGGTACCCAGCCCGGGCGCGTGCGGGCTCGAGCGTGGAATGCTCGTGCCCGCACTCGTCGCCGCTATCACCCGGCAAGGCGCCGCCAGCCCGCTCGACCTGCGAGATGGATGTGAACAGCCGTCACACCGCGGTGTAGCCGCCGTCGACGAGGTGGTAGCTGCCCGTGATGAAGCTCGCCGCCTCGCTGAGGAGGAAGCAGGTGAGCGCGGAGACCTCCTCCGAGCGGCCGAGCCGGCCGAGGGGGTGCTTGGACTTCAGCACGTCCA
>JAJYRV010000237.1 GCA_021793935.1 Actinomycetes bacterium
GACCATGGGGATCTTGCGCCGCCGCAGCGCCGCGATCGCCGGGTCGCGCGCGGTGATCGCGTAGAACATGATCGCGGCATCGATCGCCGCGCTGCGCAGCAACGGGTGCGGCCTGCCCTCAGGATCCTGGCGCGGGATGAGGAGGACCCCGTAGCCCGCTTCCCCGAGCGCCCCGGCGATCCCGTCGAGCACCTGAACCGAGACCGGGTCGCGGAACGAGTGGCGCAGGTCATCGTCGGTGACGATGCCGATCACCCCGGTCCGCCCGCGCCGCAGCGAGGCCGCCATGGGGTTGGGGCCCTGATAGCCTAATTCGGCGGCAGCTTTGAGCACGCGGTCACGGGTGGCATCAGCGATCGGACCGGCACCGGAGAACGCGAGGGATGCGGTGGACACCGACACCTGTGCAGCGCGCGCGACCTCGTTCAAGGTCACTGCCATCGCCCGCCTCCTCCTTAGAATTACCCGTGTATCTCCTTCCATCCTAAGGGTGTTATGACAACCAAAGCCTCCCCGCCGGGCGCGGGCGTGAGAGGCGCGATGATCGCGGTGTTCGCCGTATTCTTCGCTGCCGGATTCGTGTTCTCCAGTTGGGCGTCGCGGATCCCCACCGTCCAATCCGAGCTCGGTCTCAACCCGGGCCAGATGGGGTTGCTCCTGCTCGTGGGGTCGCTGGGATCGATCATCTCCCTGCCGCTCGCGGGCCGGTTGGTGGGGCGCTTCGGGGCGCGGCGAACCGTGTTGACGTCGGTGCTCGCCATCGCCGTGAGCCTCGCCTCGGCCGTCGCATTCGTGCTCGCGGATAACCCGCTCCTCACCGGCGCGATGCTCCTCCTCGCCCTCGCCGGGGTGGGGGCGATGGACGTGGCGATGAACTTCGAAGGAACACTCGTGGAACAGCGCCTGGGCCGGGCGATCATGCCCCATTTCCACGGTTGCTTCTCCCTGGGGACCATCGCCGGGGCCGGGATGGGGACCCTCCTGTCCCGCGCGGGCGTACCGATCACCACCCACGTGTGGTCGGTGATCGTCGCCGTCGTCGTCATCACCGCCGTCTCGGTCGCCTTCTTCTTCCCCGACGACGCCCACACCGGCCCCGACGACGCGGACGCCGAAACACGCGCGGACGGCGACGGCACGGACCTGCCGGGCGGAAAGCGCGGGGCGGGTGGTTACAGCCGGGCCTGGTTCGAACCCCGGACGCTCATGGTCGGACTCATCGTCATGGCGGCCTCCCTCACCGAAGGCGCCGCGAATGACTGGCTCGCCCTCGGCGTCCGCGAAGGGTTCGACGTGCCCGAACACCAAGGGGCCTTCGGGCTCACCCTGTTCGTCACCGCGATGACGGTCATGCGCTTCACCGGCACCTGGCTCCTCAACCGGTTCGGGCGGGTGGCCGTGCTGCGCCTGTGCACGGGGCTCGCGATCGCGGGACTCGCGGTCTTCGGGCTCTCCCCGAGCCTGCCGATCGCGATGGGGGGAGCGGTGCTGTGGGGGCTCGGTGCCGCCCTCGGCTTCCCCGTAGGGATGAGCGCCGCATCCGACGAACCGTTGCACGCCGCCGCCCGCCTCTCGGTGGTCTCCACGATCGGCTATGGCGCGTTCCTCATCGGGCCGCCGCTGCTCGGCCTCCTCGCCGACCACGTCGGTTACCGCCACGCGCTCCTCGCGATCATCGTTCCGCTCGTGGCTGGACTTGCGGTCATGCGCCAAGCGGCGCCGCCGCCGCCCGCCCCGGGCCGGGCGGAGTAGGCTGATCCACGTGACCACACACCTCGCAGACCTCACCACCATCCGCGTCGGCGGGCCCGTCCGGAACCTCGTTTCCGTGGCGACGGAAGCCGAATTCATCGATGAGATCCGCGCGGCAGATGAGGCGGGCACCCCGCTGCTCGTCGTCGGGGGCGGGTCGAATATTCTCGCTGCTGACGCCCCCTTTGACGGCGTCGTCATCCGCGACGCCCGTGAAGAGATCCGGGTGGAATCGCAGGACGCGTGCGGGGGAGCGGCAATCACGGTAACCGCGGGCACCCCTTGGGAAAGCGTCGTCGAGGCGGCGATCACGAACGGCTGGATGGGAATGGAGGCGCTCACCGGCATTCCCGGTTCCACCGGTGCCACCCCGGTGCAAAACGTGGGGGCTTACGGCCAAGAAGTCGCCGACATCATCTCCTCGGTGCGCTGCTGGGACCGGGCGGAAGGGCGCGTGCGCACCTTCGCCGCCGTGGACTTGAAGTTCGGTTACCGGACCTCGATCATCAAACGCTCGATCGGGCAGCTCGGGTATACGCCCCGATACGTCGTGCTGTCGGTGTCGTTCCAGATGCGCCTCGCCAGCCTTTCCGCGCCGATTCGTTACGCTGAACTTGCCCGTACGTTGGATGTGCCTTTGGAGAGCCGAGTGGAGGCGAGCGAGGTGCGTGCCGCCGTCCTCACGCTCCGACGCAGAAAAGGAATGGTGCTCGACCGGGTCGACCACGACACGTGGAGCGCCGGTTCGTTCTTCACCAACCCCATCGTGCCCACGACTCTCATCCCCGCGGGGGCACCGGCCTTCCCCGCGGCCAAACCCGTGGGTCCCTCACCGCACGTCTCGGACGCCGATCCCCTCGCCAGCGATACCCCGGTCGACTGGGCGAAGACCTCCGCGGCGTGGCTCATCTCGCATGCGGGCATCGAACGCGGCTACAGCCTCGGGACTCCCGCGGCGCTGTCGACGAAGCACGTGCTTGCGTTGACGAACCGGGGCGGGGCTACCGCCGCACAGCTCGCCGAACTCGCCCGGGATGTGCGCGACCGCGTGGGGCGCACCTACGGGATCACCCTGATCCCCGAGCCGGTGCTCGTCGGCCTGAGCCTGTAGCGCTAGTTACCCGCTTGCGCTGGCGCCGACCCGGGCTCCGATTCCAGCCATTCCCGCACTCCGCTTAGCAAGCGCGTAGTGGTGGCTTCACTCGCCGTCGAGGCGCGAATCGAACTCGCGGCGAGGGAGGCGAGGGCGGCGTCGTCCAAGCCGTGCACGTGCCGGGCCGTTTCGTACTGGTCAACGAGGCGAGTGCCGAATAGCAGCGGGTCGTCCGCCCCGAGCGCGATCGGCACACCCGACTCCAGCAGGTGGGGGAGCGGTACGTCCGCGGTGGTCTCGAACACCCCGAGCGAGACGTTGGACCCCGGGCACAGTTCGAAAGCGATCTCCGACTCGGCGAGGGAGTCCAGCAACGCCCGATCCTCGTAACTGCGCACTCCGTGACCGAGCCGGTCCGGGCGAAGGTGCTGGACCACCTCGGTGATGTGGTCCGGCCCGAGCAGTTCACCCCCATGGGGCACGAGCGCGAGCCCGGCGCGGGCGGCGATGGAGAACGCGGGGCTGAACGCTTCGGTGTCGCCGTTTCGTTCATCGTTGGAAAGCCCGAACCCCACCACTTCGCCGGCGTAGCGCGCCGCGAGACGGGCGAGGGTGCGCGCTTCGAGGGGATGGCGCATCCGCGACGCCGCGACGATCACCCCGATGTCCACCCCCGTGGCGGCGCTCGCGGCCCGGGCTTCGTCGAGAACGATCTCCAGCGCCGGGGTGATTCCTCCCACAAACTTTGCGTAGGAGGTGGGGTCGATCTGGATTTCGAGCCGGCCGGAACCTTCCGCCGCGTCGTCCTCCGCCGCTTCACGAACGATCCGACGCATCGCCGCCTCATCCCGAACCACGGCGCGGGCGGCGTCGTAGAGCTGCTGGAACCGGAACCAGCCCCGTTTCGTGGCTGGGAGCCGCAGGGAATCAGGGGTCGTCGTCGCCTGGCGGAGGCTTTCAGGGAGCCGGCGGCCCTGTTCCTCGGCGAGTTCACGTAGGGTCTCCGGCCGCATCGATCCGGTAAAATGCAAGTGCAGATGCGCCTTGGGGAGCTTGCGTAAATCGCGTTGGTTCACCTGGGTCACCCTAGTAGCCTAGGCCGCGGGTGGGTAATAGTGATCACTTCCGGTTAGACCGGCGCGCCTGCATGCCGTACACTAACTCGCGGTGCATCTCCCGCGATGGACTGTGCCTCGCACAGGAAACAGGGTAACCTCGGGAGTTGCAACAAGATGAAGGGCAGTGGCGCAATTGGCAGCGCACCGGTCTCCAAAACCGGCGGTTGAGGGTTCGAGTCCCTCCTGCCCTGCCAACCATGACCGGGGAAACCCGGCAATGGTGTATTTCCAAGCCCGAGAGGATTTTCGCCAGTGAGTATGTCTGCAAGTGCGTCCGACGACGCATCTGGCGCT
>JAJYRV010000238.1 GCA_021793935.1 Actinomycetes bacterium
TGCTTTCCCTGCAAACGGGTCGTGCTCCCCGTCGACGCCGACCACCTTTGCCGAGCAGTCGGTGCCGATCTCGCATCGCAGCGATACCGTCGCCCCCTTCGGATTGTCTTGGGGCGCGCTGCCCACCCGGAGGGTGAGGGCTGCCGAGGACTCCCCCTGCCCCCGGGCGGTGATCGTCATCGCCCGTTGGATGCCGGGCTCGGCGTCCGCCCGCGCGGTGATGGTGAGCTCCGGCCCAGCGCGGTCCACCTCGAAGATGGAGGGTTCCCCGAGGACATCGAATTCGAGGGCGTCGAGGTCACCTTCACGGTCCCCCTCCCAGCGGACCATATCGTGCAGGTTGATCGTCTCGCTCTCCCCCGCCGTGATCGTGCGCGCGAGCGGCGCGAGCTCCACCGCGGGCTCCTGGGGTCGGATAGTGACGGGGATGGCGAGTTTCGTCCAGCGGCTCTGGCCCTTCAGGCGCACGTCGATGAGGCACGTGTCATTCCACGGCGCTTCAGCGCCGGCGTCGTAACGGAGCACCCCACCGCTGCGCCCCTCGCAGGTCGCGGCTGCGCGGCCCGCCGGGAACTGCTGCTCGGGCAGTTCCACCTCGTCATCCGGGCTGAGATCCAAGATTCGCTCGATCCGGGTTTCTACCGCCTCATTCTCATCGACCCGCAGGGGGATGCTGCCCGGCTTGGTGGTGATTCGCAGGTCGTCGAGGCTCGGAATCTCCAACAGCCCGTAGGAGGTGGTCGTCGCACCGCTGGAGTCGAGGCCGGAGAGTTTGAACACGACTCGGTCACCTTCGGGCTTGTACTCGCCGTAGATGCGGCCATCCTCCACCCGGTAGTCCGCCGCATCACCCCACAGGCTCAGCTCGAGTTCCGATGCGTCCCCGGTTGCCCAGCGCACCTTGTTCGTGAGGACGTCGATACCTTCGGTGGCAAGTAATCCGCGGTCGCGTACGTTGAGGACGGTGTCGCGCACCGTCGGAGCCTGGGCACCGACCCGTTCGGTGGTGTGTACGAGGATCATGCCATCAGCGGTGCTGCGGCTCTCACTTGATTTCACCGTGTACTTGTACGAGACGGTGCCAATGTTCTCCCCGGCCCGTACTTCCACGACCCCCTCATCGATGCGGTCGAGGTCGAGCCGGCCCGCGAGCCGTTCGTAGTCGGGGTGTTCCTCGCCGCCGACGAGGCTCGGCTTCACCGAGACGATTTCGAGGTTGCCGTCCGCGGGGTCGATGTCGTTGTCGAGCGGGCGGACCACCGCCGGTTCGCTTGCTCCCTGGACGACGCGGACGTGATCGGTGGATACGATCGGTGCGCGGACGTCGTCGGCATTCGGGGTGACGATGATGCGCACCGTGCCCGTTCCGGTTCCGCCGAAACCGTCCTGCACCTTGTACTCGACCGTGTGCAGGCCCTCTTCCACGAGTTCCAGCGCCCGCGCTTCGATACCGTCACCGCTGCTCGTGACGTTGACACTGAGCTGGGGGTCCTCGGGCGTCCCCACGGAGACGAGCCGCACCCGGTCGCCGTCGGGGTCGACGCCCGAGAGCGGCACCCGCACCTCCGACTGCTCCCCGGGGCCCACCCGCATCGTGAGGTTGCCCGGCTCGGGATCGGCGTTGCTGCCCTTGGGCAGGACGGTCACGTTCACCGTGCCCACGTCGGCGTCGTCGGCGTCGTTCGAAGCGTAGACGGTGTAACTGAGCCGGTATGTTCCCGGTTCCTCGGGCGCGAGGTAACGCAGGACGTTGCCCGAGGCGAAGGCGAGTTCCCCCTCGGCGCCGGTTCCGGTGATATCGGGGTGGAGGTGGAGGCGTTCGCCGGGCGGGGCGATATCGTTCTCCAGCACGGGGATGTCGACGACGGCACCCGCGCGGACGACGGCGGTGTCGGCGACGGCGATCGCACCGCCGGCACTCGTATCGGGGACCTGGAATACGCTCAACCGGGTACTCGCCTGGGATTTCCCGTCCGTTACCGAAATATCGGCGGCACCGATCCGCCCGGGCCGCCCGTCGGGGGTGTTCCCCGAGACCCGGACCCGGGAGTGATCAACGACATCCGCGCGCAGATCGCCGTCGATTACTTCCGCGCTCTGGACGGAAAGGGCACGGGCATTGGCGTCGGGGATAGCATCGAGCACTTCGAGCGTGCTGTCGGAAAGTGGGCGCACGAAGGCACGCAGCGGGGGGAGCGATAGCGGGGCACCGCCGTTGGCTGCCGTGATCCGGGTGAGGCCGGTGAATTCGGTGTCGGTGACCGAGTCGCGGAAGGTCAGGGACAGTACGCTAGTGCCCGCCTCGGTGGCGCTGACGGCGACGGTCCCCGCCGAGGAGTTGGTGCTCGCGCTGAGGTCACCCCCGCCCGAAAGGACGCTGACGTCGATGAGTTCGAAGGAGCCCGATCCACCCGCGATCCGTTCCAGCGGCCGCAGCGTCGTCGTCTCTTCCGTCTGGATCGTGCTCGCGGTGGGGATGAATTCCGGGGCAGCGTCGGCGCGGACGGGCACCTGCAAGTCCCGCTGTTGCTCCGCGCCCTTAGAATCTCGCACGGTCAGGCGCAGCAGGATGTCGCCCGCATCCGCTTCGGGATCGGTGTGGCTCAGGGCAAGGCGCCCGTCGGAGGTGACGATCGCGCGAGCGGGGTCATCGGGTCGCACGACGTCCACGTCAGCGAGGAGGACGGCATCCCCCTCCGGGTCCACCCACCCTTCGAGGATCGGGTATACCAGCGTCCCTCCGGGCACGATCGCGGGCACCGTCCACTCCCGCTGGCAGCCATCCACGGGGCACCAGTCCGGAGCAGTGTTGACGTCCTCATCCACGACTGTCAGGGTCACGGTGGCGGGATCGGAGGTGGCCGCCCCGTCGGTGATGCGGTACGTGAACGAAGCGCTCCCGCTCGCGTCGGGGTGCGGTTTCACGGTGAGGGACTGCGCATCCGGCATCAGGTGCAGGGTGCCGAAGTCCTCCGGCAATGGGGACTCCGACAGGGATTCGGGAACGATGGTGAGAATGTCACGCCGGTTGGGGTCGTAGTCGTTAAGGAGCACGGGCAGCGGGGCCGGTTCCCCCGCGCGGACCCCGAACTCATCGTCGACGGCGGTGGGCGGGACCTGTTCGGCGACTTCGTTGACGACGACGGTGCCGCGGTCTTCCTTCGGGGGTTCGCTCATCGTCCATTGTGAGAGGGGGATGAGCTCACCGTTCGGGAGGGTCCAAAGCATCCCAGTCTGCGCATCGGAGAGCACCGCGCGGTCCCCGTTGCTGCGGAACACCGGCGTCAGATCGCCCCCTTCCTGCACGGACGGATCATAACTCAGGGTTCGTTCCCCGCCCGCCGAGGTCCACAGGGTACCGCGCTGCTGGCCCAGCCACGCTGCCCCGATGGCGCCGTCGATCTCCGCGGGCCGGGCGGGCTCGCCCTCGGCGCTGGCCACCCGTTCGAACTCTTCCCCCGGCGAGAGGCGCCAGAGCCCCGCGGGGTCGGCGATGTAAATGTCGCGGGAGGCGGCGGCGCTGAACTGCAGGAGGCCCGGGCCCGCCAGGGGCGCCTGCGCCGAGTCACCCCCTTCTTGCCAGATTTCCCCGGATTCTGGGTTGAGCAGGACCCACTTCCCGGCGATGAGCGCGAGATCCGCCGCATTCAGGTCATGCGCCTCGGCGGGGAGCGCTTCGGGTTTGCCGATGAACTCTCCGGCCGCAGCATCGAAGCGGGTCACTTGCCCGTCCGTCCCGGAGTACATCGCCACCCGGCCCTCGGCGTCGAGGGCGATAGCATCCGCGGCGTAGGTGGGCAGGTCGCCCGGATCCACTTCCTCGTCCCCGCTGCGTTCGGCGGCGTAGGGATCCAGGAGCGTGAAGCTCGTCAACCGCTCGGTAAGCTCCTCGCTCGAGAGGGGTGCCTGGGGATCCGTGTCGCCGAGGGTACCTAGGTACGTGCTGCCCGATTCGGCCCGGACGAGAACGTAGATCCCTTCAGCGAGGACTTCCCGAACCCCTTCGGGCATGCGGATGGGTTCGACCGATTCGGCGGACTCCCCAGGTTCGGAATCGGGTGGCGACTCGGGCTCGGTGTCCTCGGCGCCGGTGTCGCCGCCGCCGGGATCATCGTCGTCGTTGAAGTCGTGAGGAAACGCGGGATCCACCGGCCACGCCTGGCTGTTGCCGTGGCTGAGGATCGCGCCGTTCTCCCCCGCTTGGATCACCGAGCTCGGTTCTGCGACGTGGCGCACGGTATCGAGTTCCC
>JAJYRV010000239.1 GCA_021793935.1 Actinomycetes bacterium
GCCGCGACACTGCGCGCCGCCTGAAGAGAATCCATAGGCTTGAGCATGGCCGCGAGCCCTGACCACGGGCCACCCGGATTCCCCGCCTGTGGACCACCGGCCCCGGAGCGCACCCACCGTGAAGTTTTTTCTGTTCTTCCCCGCCAAAACGGGAAAACCAGCACGGTCGTTCCGATGAAGGTCGAGCCGGTCGTCCCGGGGGCGCCGCAGCGGCTGTGGTAGGAGCCGTCCGGCTCGTAGTTGTCCCTGTGTTCGGGGGTGAACTTCCGGGAATCAACGTTCCACGGCTCGCCGCGGACAGCCGAGCGTCCTGGTACGGCCTTCCCCTGACCTACGCCCCCGAGGAACTCGGTGGACTGCCGATCGAACGCTTCCATGCCGCGCTCCAGGCCGAAGGATGTGAAGAAGCGGACCGCCCAAGATCAACCCGTCCGCTGAACTTGCTCCCCCTCTTTCGCGGCCCCGGTCCGCTGTTTCCGGAATACTGCGGAAAAGTGCGGTACAGGCCAGGGGATTTCCCGATCGCCGAACGTCTCCACCGCAACACTATTAAGCTTCCGGTTTGGCACTGGGAGGAGGATCTCCCGTTGGCCGACGCCTACATCGATGCGTTCACCAAGGTGATCGATAACCACCGCGACCTGATGGAATGAGGGACATAAATGGTTGATACCGCACAGCTTGGTCACCTTCGCGCCGTAGGGGAGCGTGATGGGATTCAGCAGTTCGTGGTGGGCGGTGTGGTCTGCGATGGCGGAGACGTGCTGCTCCTTCGGCGCCCCGGGAGTGATTTCATGGGCGGTATCTTCGAGCTCCCCAGTGGGAAGGTGGAGCCAGGTGAGGACCTGGACGCGGCCCTGGTGCGAGAGGTCAAGGAGGAGACGGGTCTCGACGTCACCGAGATCAGCGGATACCTCGGTTGTTTCGATTACCGGTCGGGCAGTGGAAAGAGGAGCCGGCAGCTCAACTTCACCGTGGACGTAGCGGTGCCCGGACCAATCGAACTCCAGGAGCATGACACCTATCGCTGGACACCTATTTCCGGGGTGCTGCCGGTTACCGACGAGGTGAAGACGGTCCTGACCAGGTACCAGGAACTGCTGGGCTGGTGATCGGGTTTTTGCGTTGGTCTTGTGGTGCGGCCCTGCCTCCTCACTGCGGGTTTCCGAGCGGAAGAACCCTCTCACCGATCCGAGTGTTAACCCGGTCCGCCATCGGGGAATGGCACCGAGCCGATACGTTTCCCGCAGCCGAGAAGGGGGCCGGATGGAACTGACGATGCTCTACAAGGACGGGGGCTCGGGCGCTGAGGGCTGCCCCAGCGTCTACCTCGCCGACACCGGTGAACTCGTCGTCCAAGGTGCCCAACTCGCCCCTGAGGATTTTTCCGCCCTGCACAATCCCTTCCCGGGTGAAACCGCGGTCCGCATCGATCCCGAGGTTCTGATCGGGGCGCTCCAGCGCTACCAGGCCGACCGGTGAGCGACAGAGAGAGCAGCGCATTGGGCACGGTTTTCGAATCCCTGAGCGACCCCGGTTTCCAGCGGTTGTTCGACGACTTCCGCTATACCGCCTACCGGCTCGAAGCACACCAAATCTACGGGGTGCCTTACGAGATGGCGGAGTTCTCCCGATTCCAGGCCGGCGAGGCGCGTGGTGAGTTTCCGGGCATCGCCCGCTGGGCCGACCGGGTGGGGAAGGGCGTTCGCGCGGGCAAGCGGTTCCACCGGGTCCACGTGGTGACCGAGCCGCTGTCGGACTATGTGCGATTCGAGTGCGCCTGGGCCTACCGACACACGGTCGCCGCCGGAGAGGAGGTGCGCATCATCGCCGTACCTGATGGGCGGTGGCCTGACGGACTGGCGGACTTCGACTACTGGCTCTTCGACTCCTCGGTCCTGGTGCGCATGGACTACGCCGACGACGGCGCGTTCCTGTCCGCCGAACGCGTCGACGCCCCCGACCAGATCGTTCAGGCCAACGCCTGGCGGGACCAGGCCGTCAGCCTGTCGGTCCCCTTCACCGACTACGCGGCCGGGTTCGACGACCTCATGCGGCGGCCCGCGGCCTCCACCCCCTGACCGCGCGCTGCGTGCGTACAACCTCCAGGCGATGACCGGTAACGAGATCACGGGCGACTCCGGAGCGGTTGTCCAAGCCGGGGTGGTCCACGGCGATGTCCACGTGGCGGCCCCCACGCGCTCCGGCCCGCCCGTGCCCCGCCAGCTCCCGCTCGCCATGCGCGGCTTCGTCAACCGCGGGTCTCAGCTCGCCGAATTGGATGCTCTCGCCGAGGGGACTGAGGAACCGGCCGAGCCGATCCGGTCGGCCGTCGTGTCCACCATTGCCGGAGCCCCCGGAGTCGGCAAGACCGCGCTCGCGGTGTACTGGGCGCACACGGCACGTTCCCGCTACAGCGACGGCGATCTCTACATCGACATGCGCGGGTACGGTTCCGGGCCCCGGATCGAAGCGGCCCACGCACTCGAAACCCTGCTGCGTTGCCTGGATGTGGCCCCTGAACGGATACCGGCGGATCTCGACGGCCGCGCCGCGATGTACCGGTCGCTGCTCGACGGCAGGCGCATGCTGGTGCTCATCGACAACGTTGACAGCGCCGATCAGGTCCGCCCGCTGCTACCCGCATCGCCGCACTGCTTCGCGATCGTGACCAGCAGGAGTAGCCTTCCAGGGCTCATCACGCGGGAGGGAGCTCAACGGATGGTGCTCGACGCGCTCACCCTGGAGGAGTCGTTGGCCCTGCTGCGCCGGGTCGCGGGTGCCGAGCGGATCGACGCCGACCCCGCGGCGGCGCGTCGGCTGGCCCGGCACTGCGCGTTCCTGCCGCTGGCCCTGCGGATCACCGCCGAGCGCATTACCGCCCGGCCAAGCATGCCGCTCACCGCGTTCGTCGCCGAACTGGACGATGAGAGGGAGCGCCTGGACGCCCTACGCACGGAGGATGACGAATTGAGCGACGTGCGTGCCGTTTTCAGCGCCTCCTACAACGAACTCGACGCCGACACGGCACGGCTGTTCCGGCGATGCGGCCTGCACCCCGGGGCCGAGGCCGACGCCCGCGCCTGCGCCGCGCTGGCGGACACGGGTGTGTCCACGGCGCGGCTGCTGCTGGACCGGCTCGCCCGGGTGCATCTCGTCACCGCCGTCGCCCGCGATCGCTACCGGTTCCACGACCTGCTGCGGCTGTACGCGGCCGAACGGGCCGACCAGGACGAGGAGCCGGGAGAACGCGAGCGGGCGCTACGCCGCCTCCTGTACTGGTACCTGTGCAGCGCGGACAACGGCCACCGCGTCGTCCTCCCCGCCTTCCACAAGGTGCCGATTCCCGACATCGCGCAGCCGGTGGACCCCGCCGGGTTCGGCGGTGTCGACGAAGCGATGGACTGGTTCGAGGCTGAGCGGGAGAACCTGGTCGATGCCGTCCGCGCGGCCCGGGAGAGCGGTATCGACGACCTGGCATGGCGGCTGCCCGCCGTCATGTACGGGTTCTTCGAGTTGCGCGGTTACTGGGCGCAGTGGCGCGCCATTCACTTGGTGGGGATCGAGGCCGCGGAGGAGAGCGGCGACCAGCATGGGTTGGCCTGCAACCGCCTCGGGCTCGGTGATGCCAATTGGCTACTCAAACGCACCGACGAGGCGTTCTCGTGCTACCGGGACGCTGCCGACAGCGCGGCGCGGTGCGCGGACCGGTGGGTCGAGGGTTTCGCGCTGCGCCAGACCGCGGTCCTCCTGCATGGCCAGGGGCGCTACGCGGAGGCGGCCGAGGCGGCCGAACGCGCCTTGGCGGTCTTCGAAAGGGGAGGGGAGCAGCGGGGAGCGGGCATGGCGCTGCTGACCTTGAGCGATTGCCAGCGCGATCGCGGAGTTTCAGAAGGCGCCGTTGAAAGCTGCGAGCGGGCGCTCACCCTGTTCCGCGCCATCGACGACGCTTGGAGCCTCGCGTGGGGGCGCTGCGCGCTGGGGCGGGCGCTGTCCGACCTCGGCCGGTGGCCCGAGGCGCTCGCCCACTACACCGACGCACTGACCACGTTCCGCTCCTTTGGGAACAGGCGCAACGAGGCGCGAGCGCTCATCGGCATGGGCGAGGCATGTATCGCCATGGGGCAAAGAGAAGAAGCCCGGGAACATCTGCGGGCCGCCGCCGCGCTCGCGGAGATGATCGGCGGTGAGCAGGCCGCCGACCTCAAGGACCGCATCAGAGATCTCGACGCCAAAGATCG
>JAJYRV010000240.1 GCA_021793935.1 Actinomycetes bacterium
CTCACCTGGATCAGGAATGCAAAGCCCGCGCTGCAGATCCGAAACGCAGAAGGAATCCGAGGCGTCCCGGATTATGGGGACGTCTGTGGGGCTGGTGGCAATAGACCCACCCGTATCGTCTGACTTGTATTTCCCCGCTCCAGGTGAAGGTGACGTAGACGAAGGAAGCTCTGCAGTAATCTCGATGGCATCTTCAACGGTGTCACCGTCGATGAGAAAGTCATCATCACCCCCTCCAGCATGCTCGAAGGAGATAACCAGTCCGACTGCGGCTACCAAACGAAAAACACTCATGTCGATGACGCCTTCGCTAGAGCAAGAACTCTCCACTCACCGTCTATCGATTGAACTCCAATTCGGCGTCCTTCAAGTCTTGCGCCCTCGAGCCGCACGACTTCGTCACGTGCCGCCTCATAGCGAAAACCGTCATTGATTTCCCAGTCAGAATGAACTTCCCAGGCTAAACCGTCACTCGTCCGTCCAACGCGTGCATCACGCATTTGCGTATAGTTCCCGACCGAGAAGCCGCCCGCCTCATATAAGGCTTCCACCTTATCGACATATCGGTCACATGAAGTGCAGGACTCCGCCGCGACCGCCTCAAATGGAGCCACATCGCCAGTACTTTGAATGTAATTCATCAGCTCCAGGAAGTACTCCGCCGCGAGAATCGCATTTTCAGCGGTGTCTTCCGCGGTGAGATCCTCTGGATAGTCCGGTAGGGGCAACGGTTCCGGGAATGGCGCTTCCTCACCAGGCTCCTCCGGGTCCTCCGAAGGAGAAACAGACGGCGAAACAGTCGGCGCCGGCGGTTCTGAGGGCGGGGGTTCGGGCGCAGCACCGGCACAGTTTGCAAGCCCGACGAGGGCGGCAAACACCAAAATACCCATCTGGCCACGCTGCCTCATGCCCAAAGACCATAGCGAGCAATCGGCAAAAGCGGCAGGGTCTGGGCGAAATTGTGGAAAACCGCCATCTTGCCCAGTGAGCAGATTTGCTCACTGGGCAACGAACTGCTTAGAGTAGCCCGGTGACTTCGTTAAGGGCCCAGAAAAAACGGGTGACCGCTCACCGCCTCGCGGACGCCGCCTACGCGTTGGCGACGGCAAACGGCTTCGAATCCGTCACCACCGATGATATCGCCTCCGAGGCTGGCGTCTCTAGGCGCACCTTCGCCAATTACTATGCGAACAAACACGCCGCCGTCGTCGATGGCTTCATCCAAAACCTCGGGATTCCCATCGGACGCCCCGACGACCCGATAGACCCGGCAGACCTTCCGAACACGTTCGACGAACTCGTCAACTCGACGCAATCCTTCATCTCGGATGTCTTCACCGAGAGCCGCCGAATCGAGCATATCCAGGATTTCGCGAAGATGGTCAAGGAGAACCCGGGACTCGAACCCTATATCCACGCCGTCTTCCTGGAGTTCCAGAACTCAAACTCCCACAGAATCCTCTCGGAACGCTTTGGGGCAGTAAAGGTCTCCGTGTTCCTCGGAGCGGCGATCGGTTCGCTCGGAGGAATCGTCCGCCTGATCCTCGGGCCGCTAGCTATCCCGCAAGACACACCCCCGCTGCGGGGCGTCAGTACCGCCACCGAACAGCCGCCCTCAACAACGGCAGCACCGATCCTCACTCCTGAGGACATCACCACGATCCTCACGCATATCGACCACGCTTTCACCTACCTCCGCCATGGCTTCGCGGATCAATAAAGGACTGACACGTGCATAAACTCACCACGCTGAGCCTGAAGAACCGGGCACTCATCGCGCTCATCACGATCGTTGCCGCCGTCTTTGGCACGCTCTCCTTCAGTTCGCTCAAGCAGGAACTCATCCCCTCGATCGAGATCCCCTCGCTCGTCGTCGTCACCCCGCACCAAGGCGCCTCAGCGGAGGTCGTCGCCACCGACGTCACCGACCCGATCGAGAAGGCACTCCAGACGGTGCCGGGCCTGCGTTCCACGGAGACCACCTCCTCAACCGGCCTCTCCCTCGTCATCGCAGAGTTCGACTACGGCAGCGACACCGCCAAACTCGAGCAGAAGATGACCCAATCGGTGAGCCGGATCAGTTCGATCCTCCCCGAGAACGTCACGCCCGAAGTGATGTCCTTCAACTTCGATGACTTCCCGGTGATCCAACTCGCTGTTTCCAACGACGACACCGAGGGGCTCGCAACCAAGCTCAACGACCTCGTGGTACCCGAACTCGAGCGTCTCGACGGCGTAGCTTCCGCCAGCGTTCTCGGCGCACCCGGGCAGCGGATCTCCATCACGCCCGACTCCGAAGCCATGGCTGAGGAGGGCATCGACACCCAGGACCTCGCGAGCCTCCTCGCGAACTACGGCATCCTCATGCCCGCGGGCACGATCAACGACGACGGCCACAATATGGCGATCGAGGTCGGCGAGCGGCTCGGATCCGCCGAAGACATCGCTGACATCCCGCTTCCCCCTGCACAGGACATGGCCGGCGCTGCGCCCAGCGGCGAGGGCGAAATGCCCGAGGGGATGCCCGGCGGGGAAGGCGAGCTACCCGAAGGCGGCATGCCCGAAGGTGAGATGCCGGAAGGCGAGCTACCCGAAGGCGCGGCACCTGGCGACGTCCCCACTCCTACCGAACCTGAACCGGCTGAGCCCGTGCTCGTAGGCGACATCGCCGACGTCGAACTCGTGGACGATCCGGTGAGCTCGTACTCGCTCATCAATGGCGAGCGCGCGCTGACGCTCTCGATCACGAAGACTCCGGATGCGAACACGGTTGAGGTCTCCCACCTCGTGCGCGATGCGATCCCGCACCTGAAGGAGCTCGTCACGGACGCGGAATTCGACGTCCTCATCGACCAGGCGCCGTTCATCGAAGAGTCCATCTCCTCGCTGGGAATCGAGGGGCTGCTCGGCCTGGTCATGGCCGTGCTCGTCATCCTGCTGTTCCTGCGTTCGGGCCGCGCGACGCTCGTGACGGCGGTGTCGATCCCGACCTCGCTGCTCATCGCGTTTGTGAGCATGCAGGCCGCCGGCTACACGCTGAACATGCTCTCCCTCGGTGGCCTGACGATCGCGATCGGCCGGATCGTGGACGACTCGATCGTCGTCATCGAAAACGTCGAGAGACACATGCGCTACGGCAAGTCGCGCCGGGACACCATCGTCGACGCCGTACGGGAAGTGGGAGCGGCAATCACCGCCTCGACGATCACGACGGTCGCGGTGTTCCTCCCGATCGCGCTCGTGGGCGGAATGTCGGGCGTGCTGTTCCGGCCGTTCGCCTTCACGGTAACCGTGGCGATGCTCGCCTCCCTGCTCGTCGCGCTGACGATCGTGCCGGTGCTCGCGTACTGGTTCCTCAAGTGGCGCGGGGTCGGTGAGGCCGAGGCGGAGGACGCCGACGAACTCACCGAGGAGGCCGCGACCCAGGGCTGGATCCAAAAGGGCTACAGTCGCATGCTCGACTGGGTCATCCGGCACCGGTGGAGCACGGTTGCGATTGCCGTCGTCGTACTCATCGGGACCGTTGCCCTCGCCCCGATGATGAAGACGAACTTCCTTGGCGACATGGGCCAGAACGAGCTCGGTATCACCCAGTCGGTCGCCCCGGGTACGAGCCTGGACGAACAGCTGGACGAGGCCGAGGAAGTCAACGACGTTCTCATGGGCGTCGACGGCGTGGAAACCGTTGCCATCACGATCGGCAGCGGCGATGACATGATGTCGCTCGCCTCCTCGGAGGACTCGATCAGTTACTCCCTCACCACGGACGAGGATGGCGATCAGGAAAAGATCGAAGCAGACGTGCGCTCGGCGTTGGAGGGGGTTGTTGACGACGAGGATCTCACCATCTCGCCGATGGCTGGCATGGGCATGAGCAACGACGTCGAAATCTCCATCACCGGCGCCGAACCTAAGGATGTGGAATCGGCGACCGAGGACGTGACCGAAGCGATGCGGGACCTGCCCGAGGCGCGGCAGGTTGCGAACTCCATCACCACGGCGCGGCCGACGGTTTCCGTGACGGTGGACCGGCAGAAAGCCGCCGAGCTCGGCCTCACCGAATCGGCTGTTTCGCAGATGATCAGCGGCCTACTGACCCCGCAACAGATTGGCCAGATCACGATTTCCTCGAGTTCGATTGACGTGTACCTCACGCCGGAGACCCCGGTGGAGACCGTCGATGAAATCTCCGACGCGGAACTGCTCGGCGGGATGTTCACCGTTGACGACGTCGCT
>JAJYRV010000241.1 GCA_021793935.1 Actinomycetes bacterium
AGACACTTGTCGAAAATTCGAGGAGCGAGACCAAGTGGACCTGTACGAATACCAGGCGCGCGATGTCTTCGAGAAGCACGGCGTGCCCGTGCTGCGCGGCATCGTCTGCACCACCCCCGAAGAAGCCGAAGCGGCGGCCAAGGAACTCCTGCCCGCGGAGGGCGGAGTCGTCGTCGTCAAAGCGCAGGTGAAGATCGGGGGCCGGGGCAAGGCCGGTGGCGTGAAGATCGCCAAAACCCCGCAGGAGGCAGCGCAGCGCGCCGGTGAGATCCTCGGCATGGACATCAAGGGGCACACCGTGCACCGCGTGATGATCGCCGAGGGCGCGGACATCGCCGAGGAGTACTATTTCTCGCTCCTCCTCGACCGCGCCGAACGCCGCTACCTCGCGATGGCCTCCGTCGAAGGCGGGATGGACATCGAGGAACTCGCGGTGCAGCGCCCCGAGGCGCTCGCGAAGATCGCCGTCGACCCGAACACGGGCATCGACGAGGCGAAGGCCAACGAGATCGTCCAGACGGCCGGGTTCTCCGCCGAGCTCGCCCCGAAGGTCGCCGAGACGATCATCAAACTCTGGGACGTCTACCGCGAGGAAGACGCCACGCTCGTTGAGGTCAACCCCCTCATCTCCACTTCCGCCGGGGAGATCCTCGCGATCGACGGCAAGGTCACCGTCGACGACAACGCCGACTTCCGCCAGCCGGGCCACGCCGAGCTGCACGACGTGCAGGCCGCGGACCCCCTCGAGCTCAAGGCCGCCGAATCGGACCTCAACTACGTCAAGCTCGACGGCGAGGTCGGCGTCATCGGCAACGGCGCGGGCCTGGTGATGAGCACCCTCGACGTCGTCGCCTACGCGGGGGAGAAGCACGGCGGGGTCAAGCCCGCGAACTTCCTCGACATCGGCGGCGGTGCCTCCGCGGGCGTCATGGCCGCGGGCCTCGACGTCATCCTCGGCGATGACCAGGTGAAGTCCGTGTTCGTCAACGTCTTCGGCGGGATCACCGCGTGCGACCAGGTCGCCAGCGGCATCGTGCAGGCGCTCGACATCCTCGGTGACGCGGCGACCAAGCCGCTCGTCGTCCGCCTCGATGGCAACGCCGTCGAGGAGGGTCGGGCGATCCTCACCGAGGCCAGCCACCCGCTCGTCACCCTCGCCGACACGATGGACGGCGGCGCCGACAAGGCCGCCGAGCTCGCGAACGCTTAAGACCTAGGAGAACACCATGGCTATTTACCTCAATGAGAACTCTAAGGTCATCGTTCAGGGGATGACCGGTTCCGAAGGCATGAAGCACACCACCCGGATGCTCGCCTCGGGAACGAACATCGTCGGCGGGGTCAACCCGCGCAAGGCCGGCACGACCGTCGACTTCGAGGTGGACGGCGAGACCCGCACGATCCCCGTGTTCGGCACCGTCGCGGAGGCGATGGCCGAGACGGGGGCGGACGTGTCCGTCCTGTTCGTGCCCCCCGCATTCTCGAAGGCCGCCGTCGTCGAGGCCGTCGACGCCGGGATGCCGCTCGCGGTGATCATCACCGAGGGCATCCCGGTGAAGGACTCGGCGGAGTTCTTCAACTACGCGCAGGAGAAGGGCACCCGCCTCATCGGCCCGAACTGCCCGGGCATCATCAGCCCCGGCAAATCCAACGTCGGGATCATCCCCGCCAACATCGCCGGGCCCGGGCGCATCGGCCTGGTATCGAAGTCGGGCACCCTCACCTACCAGATGATGTACGAGCTGCGGGACTTCGGGTTCTCGAGCGCGATCGGCATCGGCGGGGACCCGATCATCGGCACCACCCACATCGACGCGATCCGCGAATTCGAGGCGGACCCCGAGACCGACATCATCGTGATGATCGGCGAGATCGGAGGGGACGCCGAGGAACGCGCCGCGGACTACATCAAGGAGAACGTCTCCAAGCCGGTCGTCGGGTACGTCGCCGGGTTCACCGCCCCGGAGGGCAAGACGATGGGGCATGCCGGTGCGATCGTCTCCGGCTCCTCCGGTACCGCCCAGGCGAAGCAGGAGGCCCTCGAGGCTGCGGGTGTGAAGGTCGGCAAGACCCCATCCGAGGCGGCCGGGCTCGTGCGGGAGATCCTCGAAGCGAACTGACCCCCGTTAACGCGACACACCGCCCCACCCTCCTGCGGGTGGGGCGGTGTTTGTCTGACCATGGACGTATGCCCTCCACCTCGCCTGCCCGACCGCGAACCATCGAGCCACGCGCACGCGAGGAACGAGGTTTCACGGTGCCGGACAGCTGGTTGCGCGGGATCCTCGCGGGCGCCGAAGGGGTGCTGGGTACGTGGCTCCTCGTCGTCATCCCCTCGATCGCCGTATACATCGCGACGGCCGCCGCCCCCGAACTCGGGTCCGCCTCCTGGCTCGAGGCGGGGCAGATCGGGACGGGCGTGTGGCTCGCCGCCCACGGGGCGCACCTGGAAGTCGGGGAGGCGACGTTCACCCTGTTACCCCTGGGCGTGACCCTCCTCGCCCTCGCGCTCACCGCCGCGGCGATCCGGCGGGCAGCGCTGGAGGCGTGGTCGGGCCCGCTGTTCGCCCTCCTCACCTATCTCGGCGGCGCCCTGCTCCTCGCGAAGCTCGCGAGCGTACCGGGCGCCTACCGCGGCGCCGGGGGAGCTGCGCTCGTCGCTGCCGGCGCCGCGGCCTGGGGGATGCGCAAGTCCTACCCGCCGGTACCGGCCCGATTACGAGACTGGGGGCGCAGCGCCGCCGCGGGCTTCACCAGTTGGGTGGATGCCCGCCCGCGGGCGGCCGCGCTACGCGTCGCAGCAACCCGCGTCCGGGCCGCGATCAGCATCGGCGCGGCGACGGCGCTGCGCACCATGGTCGCGCTCCTCGGCCTCGCAGCCGCCGGGCTCGTCGTCTCCGTCATCGTCGCCTTCCCCCTCATCCGCGCCGTCCACGACCGCCTCGAGACCGACTTCGTCTCCACGGTCGTGCTCATCGGCGCGCAACTGCTCATCCTGCCCACCCTCATCATCTGGGGGGTTTCCTACCTCTCCGGCGCGGGTTTCACTCTCGGAGACGGCACGCTCTACAGCCCCGGGGAGATTCTCAGCGGCCCCCTCCCGGCCGTGCCGCTGCTCGGCGCCCTCCCCAATCCCGAGGGCGCGGTCACGCAAGCTCCCGCGTGGGGTTACAGTTTCCTCCTCGTCGGGGCATTGGCGGGGGTGTACCTGCACCGCCGGCTCGCCAGGTCGCGCCCGGGCGATCCCCACCTCGCGAGTGCGATCGGTGGGGTGGTGGCGGCGACGGCGATCGTCGTCGCCGCGCTATTCCTCCTCACCACACTTGCTTCGGGCGGATTCGGCCCCGGGCGGTTCGCCGCCGACGTCGGCCCGCGCACGGGGGCAGTGCTCGCCGCCGCCGCGTGGCAACTCGGGGTGCCGATGCTCGTGGTAGTCGTCGCCGCCAACCCATCGGTGCACCGGGGCGCGCGCCGAGTGTGGGCGAAAGTGACCGGGTCAGGAAGACGTGGGCGTGAGGTTGCGTAGCGAGGTGAGCCGCTCCTCGACGGCTTCTTGAAAGTTCGCCTCGCACTCGGCCTTCGCCGAGTTGGTGATCGCGTACTGCACGCACTCCTGGCGTTCCATCTCGGGCCCCCACAACGCGAACTTCGAGGCGACGGTCACCGACATCATCAGCGCCATCGCGATCCCGGCGATGAGCATCGGGGTCATGAGGTTGCGCGGGCTGATCGCCCAGGAGCGTCGCAGCGCGCGGATCCCGTACACGATGGAAATGATGATGAGCACCGGGGCCGCGAGCGTGTACGGCAGGGGCAACTGGGTGGAGAGGAGGGACAGGATGAGCAGCGCCCCGAACCGGAATGTCTCCCCGCTCGCCGCCTTGAGTTCCTCCATCGACGGCGGTTTGGGATCCTCCTTCGGCGGTTTGGGAGAATTGGGGTTCCCGCTGCCGCCCGGCTGGTCCTGCCCAGGCTCCGGCTGCCTCGGCTCCTGAGGCCGATGCTGCTCGGGGGGAGGAGTGGGGCGATTCGGATCCGGCGCCGCGAAGGGATTCCGGGAAGGTTCGTTACTCACGTAGCGCTTTCTCATGGGAAGATCTCGGGACTCTCCCTAGTGTCTCAGAAATCCCGCCGCCCGGACGAACCTGTAGGCGGGCTACCCGTAGAATGTGAACGTGACATCCGTAGTCGTACTCATTTCCGGTGGCGGTTCGAACCTC
>JAJYRV010000242.1 GCA_021793935.1 Actinomycetes bacterium
ATCTTTGGGTGATCTGCGACCAGCGCAGCGCGCGTTCCTCTTCCTCAGCGATGTAGTGCCACAGCGTCGGGCGGGTGACGAACAGCGAGCCGGCGGCGTTGAGGCGTTGGAGATCGAAGGGCGGCACTTGCCCGCTCGCCCCGCCGAACAGCACGATGAGGCCGCGGCGACGCACGGATTTCACCGCGGCATCGAAGGTGACCTTACCGAGCCCGTCATAGAAGACGTCGACACCCCGGCCGTCCGTGGCCTCTCGCAGCTGGATGGCGAGTTCCGTGGTGATATCGGTGAAGTCCTTCTGGATGAACACCCGGTCGGCGCCCGCCTTGAGCGCGAGATCCGCCTTGTCCTGCGAGCCCACCATCGTGAGTACGCGCGCGCCGCGAGCCTTGGCAAACTGGATGAATAGCTGACCCACCCCGCCGGCACCGGCCGTGATGAACACCGTGTCGCCCTCACCGAGGCGGGTGACCCCGTCGGTAAGCATGTGCACCGTCATGCCCTGCAACGGAAGTGCCGCGGCGACCCGCAGGTCCATGCTCGGCGGCACTGGAAGTGCCTGTTCGGCCTCAAGCACGACGAAATCCGCGTACGAACCGGTGACGGAGGCCGCCCAGGCGACCTGGTCACCGACCTTCACACCCTCGACCCCATCGCCGATCTCCACGACTTCCCCCGCCCCTTCCGAGCCGGGTCGCCAGGGGAACTGCGTGGGGTACACCCCGGAGCGGATGTAGGTATCGATGAAGTTCAGTCCGACCCCGGCGGCGCGAACGACGATCTGCCCCGCACCTGCGGTGGGGGCGTCGGTGGAGATGTATTCAAGGGCGTCTGCGCCACCTGGGGCGCTTACTTCAATGGCATGCATGCAGCCCAGGCTACGCCAGTTATTTCTCCAGCGGAGGGGTATCGGGATAGGCAGCCGGTTCCTTTTCCAGCGCCTCAGTCAGCTCCGCGCGGCGGGCAAGGACCTCGGGCCGGAAGTCGATCATCTCGGAGATTACGCGCTTGCGTTCACGTTTAGAGATGAGGTCGATATAGAGCCGGCCGTCGAGGTGGTCGGTCTCGTGTTGCAACATCCGGGCGAAGTAGCCCTCGCCGGAGAGCTCGACCGGGTTGCCGTCTACGTCAACGCCGGTCACCGAGGCGCGGTTCGCCCGGAACAGCCCGGCGCCCGGCCCAGGAACCGAGAGGCAGCCCTCCTCGCCTTCGACGTTGCCCTCCTCCAGGTCGATCGTGCACACGGGGTTGAGCACGTGCCCGACGTGGCGCACGCCGTCTTCGGTGAGGTCGTACACGAACAGGCGCAGGTCCACGTCCACCTGGTTCGCCGCAAGCCCCACTCCCTCCGCGATGGCCATCGTCGCGAACATGTCGTCAATGAGCGCGCGAAGGTCACCCGTGCCAAATTCGGTGACGGTGCGGCAGGGGGCGTGGAGGACCTCCTCGCCGACTTCGGTCACGCGCAGAACCTTTCCCCGCTGGGCCTCTTCCGGGAGATCGGGGTAGTCGGAAACCTCGACCCCGTTGAGCAATGTGCGAACAGTCATGAGGGTATTGTTCCACTTCTCGCGGGGAGTCAGAACACCGGGTTCGCCTCGGGCACCCCCCTCGTGTATATTTATGCGGGTGACTGTATCTGTGGCTGTTGCTGGGGCAAGTGGGTATGCCGGCGGGGAGATCCTGAGGATCCTCGCGGCGCACCCGGAGGTCGAAATCGGGACGCTGACGGCGCATTCGAACGCTGGTCAGGCCATCGGCGGAGTGCAACCGCACCTGCGCCTAGTAGCCGAGCGCCGTTTCGCGGAAACCACGCCCGCGAACCTCCTCGGACACGACGTGGTCTTCCTCGCGCTACCACACGGAGCCTCGGGCGAACTGGCCGCCTCCCTAGCCGACGCCGCGAAGAGCCGGGGGGAGGACGAACCGCTACTCATCGACGTCGGCGCGGATCACCGGCTCACGGACGAGGTCGCCTGGAACGAATTCTACGGCACCCCCTACGCCGGCTCCTGGCCCTATGGAATGCCCGAGCTCCTGAAATCCGGCGGCGGGCGAGGCCGAGACGACCTCGCGGGCGTGAAGCGGATCGCGGTTCCCGGATGCAACGTCAGCGCCGTGACCCTCGGCCTGCAACCAGGCGTCGCGGCGGGAGTTGTGGATGCCGGTGACGTGGTCGCCGTGCTCGCCAACGGCTACTCCGGCGCGGGCAAATCCCTCAAACCGCACCTCCTCGCCTCCGAGGGAATGGGAATGGCCGCGCCATACGCGGTCGGCGGGGTACACCGCCATATCCCGGAAATCGAACAGAACCTCCTCGCCGCAGGGGCCGAGCAGGTGCGAATTTCCTTTACGCCCACGCTCGTGCCCATGCCTCGAGGAATTCTCGCGACTATCACCGCCCCGCTCCTCGGTCCCGCGGACGCCGTCCGTCCTGCGTGGGAAAGCGTGTACGCGGATGAACCCTTCATCGGGCTTCTTCCCGATGGGCAATGGCCCTCGACCGCGATGACCCTGGGGGCGAATACCGCGCTCATGCAAGTGGCGGTCGACGAGCGGGCAGGCCGGGTCATCGTCGTCTGCGCGATCGATAACCTCGTCAAAGGCACCGCCGGCGCTGCGGTGCAATCGATGAACCTCGCGCTCGGCCTCGATGAACGGGCTGGGCTGGGAACGGAAGGAGTCGCGCCATGAGCGTCACCGCCGCCGCAGGCTTCCGGGCGGTCGGCGTCACCGCTGGCCTGAAAAACTCCGGGAAACCCGATCTCGCGCTCGTGGTAAACGACGGCCCGCAGGCCACTGGCGCAGCAGTGTTCACCTCCAACCGGGTGGTCGGGGCGCCCGTGAAACTTTCGCGCGAGCACATCGCCGACGGGGTGGCCCGCGCGATCGTGCTCAACTCCGGCGGCGCGAACGTGTGCACCGGAGAACGCGGACTTTCCGACGCGGCCGCGACCGCGGAACGGGCGGCGAATGCTCTCGGCGTCGACGCCCGCGATGTGCTGGTCGCCTCCACGGGCCTCATCGGCGAGTACCTGCCGATCGAGAAGATCCTCACCGGGATCGACGACGCCGCCTCCCGCCTTGGCGGCGGCGCTGCCGCGGGTCAGGCCGCCGCCGAAGCGATCATGACGACGGACACCGTCAGCAAGCAAGCTCAGGCGCGTGGCGAGGGATACACCGTTGGTGGCATGGCTAAGGGCGCGGGAATGCTCGCCCCATCGATGGCGACGATGCTCGTCGTCATCACCACCGACGCGAGCCTCTCTCCCGAGGTGGCCCAGGCCGCCCTCGCCGAGGCGGTGCGCACAACTTTCAACCGCGTCGACTCCGATGGCTGCATGTCCACCTCGGATACCGTTGCTCTCCTCGCCTCCGGCGCCGCTGGGGTGAACCCGAACGAAGCGGAGTTCACGGAAACCCTGCGCGAGGTCTGCGCGGAACTCGCCCGCGCGCTCGTCGCGGATGCGGAAGGGGCGAGCCACGACATCGAACTCACCGTGACCGGTGCGCACAGCGAGGCCGCGGCCGAGGTCGTCGCGCGGACGGTAAGCCGTTCGAATCTGGTTAAGGCCGCGATCTTCGGAAACGACCCGAACTGGGGCAGGGTCCTCGCCGAGGTGGGAACCGTGCCGGAAGACATTGCGGCGTTCGACCCGGACGATCTCAACGTGACGATCAACGGCGTGATGGTCTGCCGCGGTGGGGGCGCCTACGAGCCGCGCGAGCGGGTCGACCTCGCCGCCCACCGGGAGGTACAGATCCTCATCGACCTCGGCGCCGGCGCGCACGAGGCGACGATCTGGACCAACGACCTCACCCACGACTACGTCCACGAGAACAGCGCCTACTCCACATGAATCCGACTCCACAACAGAAGGCCGCGGCGCTTATCGAAGCGTTGCCCTGGCTCGAGAATTTCGCCGATAAGGTCGTCGTCATCAAATTCGGTGGCAACGCCATGGTCAACAAGGACCTCGAGCAGGCCTTCGCCGAAGACATCCGCTTCTTCCGCTACGCCGGACTCAAACCCGTCGTCGTACACGGCGGCGGTCCGCAGATCAACAACATGCTCACCCGGTTGAATATCGACAGCGAGTTCCGCGGCGGCCTGCGCGTGACCACCCCGGAGACGATGGACGTCGTGCGGATGGTCCTCACCGGGCAGGTGCAGCGCGCGCTCGTCAACCAGCTCAACCTCCGCGAGGCGCT
>JAJYRV010000243.1 GCA_021793935.1 Actinomycetes bacterium
CCGCGGGATCGAAGTCGAGCCCACCGAGGAGGCGAAGGCGCAGCTGTACCCGAGCTTCGGTTACGACGCGATCGACTATTCACCGCTCACGGAAGCGGACCCGAGCCTGCTCGAGGAACTCGACCTCGGCCACCTCGACGACTTCCGTTAAGCAATGGCACGTATCCGAGGGCGGCTCCACCTGCGCGTGGGGCCGCCCTCGGCCGCGTCGAGACGCGAAGACTTTTTCGCCACACCACCGCAGATCCGCGCAGGGCGAGCCGCGGGGAGTACGCTATTTTCGACCGCCTCGGCCCAACGTGGCCGATCCCACACCGAAAGTCGGCGTTTTCCCGCTCTGCGCCTTTGACCTGCCGCGGTTTTGCGGAGTATTCTGGTCGGCAGTGCCCGCTCTGGCGGTTTCTTGCGTGCGCATTTCCTCTCCCGGGATCAACCCTCGGGGAAGAGCGCAGAAGATGCTGAGTTCATACTCGCAGAAGGCAGGAACTCGCGGGGGTGTCGGACAACAACACGCTGCGCCGGGCAATCCCAGGCCGCAGCAATGATCGGCCCCCGATCATCCATGAGCAACAAAGAAATTTTTTGAGACGGAGAAGTAGTGCCCACTATTCAGCAGCTGGTCCGCAAGGGTCGCCGCGGCCGGGCTGGCCAAACAAAGGCCTTGGCCTTGAAGGGGAGCCCCCAACGGCGCGGCGTGTGCACCCGAGTGTTCACAACCACCCCCAAGAAGCCGAACTCAGCCCTGCGGAAGGTCGCACGTGTTCGGTTGTCCAGTGGCTTCGAGGTCACTGCTTACATCCCGGGCGAAGGCCACAACCTGCAGGAGCACTCCATCGTGCTCGTGCGCGGCGGCCGTGTGAAGGACCTCCCCGGTGTTCGGTACACCATCGTGCGCGGGGCGCTTGACACCCAGGGTGTCAAGGGTCGCCAGCAGGCGCGCAGCCAGTACGGCGCCAAGAAGGAGAAGAAGTAATGCCCCGTAAGGGACCCGTTCCCAAGCGCCAACTGATCGCCGACCCGGTATACGGATCGCCGACGGTCACCCAGTTGGTCAACCGTGTCCTCGTGGACGGTAAGAAGTCCACCGCTCAAGCCATTGTTTACGACGCGCTCGAGGGAGTTCGGGACAAGACCCAGTCCGACCCCTCCACCGTTCTCAAGCGCGCGATCGACAACGTCCGCCCCTCGCTGGAAGTCCGGTCCCGCCGTGTCGGTGGTGCGACCTACCAGGTCCCGGTCGAGGTCCGCGCCGGACGTCAAACCACCCTCGCCCTGCGTTGGCTGGTGGACTACGCGCGCGTGCGCCGCGAGAAGTCGATGACCGAGCGCCTCATGAACGAGATCCTGGACGCCTCCAACGGTCTCGGTGCCGCGGTCAAGCGCCGCGAGGACGTTCACAAGATGGCCGAAGCGAACAAGGCCTTCGCGCACTACCGCTGGTAGTCCGCACACGCCGCGCGCTCAAGGTTTGGGCGCGCGCCTTCCATGCTCGAACACGACAAGAAATGAGCAACTGTGGCACAGGATGTGCTTACTGATCTGAGTAAAGTCCGCAACATTGGCATCATGGCGCACATTGACGCCGGCAAGACCACGACCACTGAGCGGATCCTTTTCTACACCGGCGTTAACTACAAGCTGGGGGAGACCCACGACGGCGCGTCGACGACCGACTGGATGGCCCAGGAGAAGGAACGCGGCATCACGATCACCTCGGCCGCCGTGACCTCCTTCTGGAACGACAACCAGATCAACATCATCGACACCCCCGGCCACGTCGACTTCACCGTCGAGGTGGAACGCTCGCTGCGCGTGCTCGACGGCGCGGTCGCGGTGTTCGACGCAAAGGAAGGCGTCGAACCGCAATCGGAGACCGTGTGGCGCCAGGCAGATAAGTACGAGGTGCCGCGGGTCTGCTTCGTCAACAAGATGGACAAGCTCGGTGCGGACTTCTTCCACACCGTCGACACCATCGTGGACCGGCTCGGTGCGACCCCGATCGTCATGCAGCTGCCCATCGGAGCCGAAGACCAGTTCGTCGGCGTCGTCGACCTCATCGAAATGAAGGCGCTCGTGTGGGCGGGGGACGCCAAGGGCGATGTCAGCCTCGGGCAGTCCTACGAAACCCGGGAAATCCCCGAGGAGCTCCGGGAACAGGCGGAGGAGTACCGCAACAAGCTCATGGAGCAGGCGGCGGAATCCACCGATGAACTGATGGAGAAGTACCTCGAAGAGGGCGAGCTGACCAACGAGGAGATCAAGGACGGCATCCGTCACCTGACGGTGCACAACGAGGCCTACCCGGTCTTCTGCGGCTCCGCCTTCCGCAACCGCGGGGTGCAGCCGATCCTCGATGCGATCGTCGACTACCTCCCCTCGCCGGTGGACGTGCCCCCGATGCGCGGTCACAAGCCCGGCGACGAGTCCGAGGTCATGCTCCGCGAAGCCGACGAGAACGGTCCGTTCTCCGCGCTCGCGTTCAAGATCGCTGCCCACCCCTTCTTCGGGACCCTCACCTTCATCCGGGTCTACTCGGGTAAGGCGACCCCGGGCACCCAGGTCCTCAACTCCACCAAGGGCAAGCGCGAACGCATCGGGAAGCTGTTCCAGATGCACGCGAACAAGGAGAACCCGGTCGATGAGCTTCACGCCGGGCACATCTACGCGGTCATCGGTCTGAAGGAAACGACGACGGGTGACACGCTGTGCGCCACGGATGCCCCCGTGGTGCTGGAGTCGATGTCCTTCCCTGAGCCGGTGATCTTCGTGGCGATCGAGCCGAAGACCAAGGGCGACCAGGAGAAGCTCTCGACCGCTATTCAGAAACTCTCTGCGGAAGACCCCACCTTCACCGTCTCCCAGAACGAGGAAACCGGTCAGACCGAGATCGGCGGGATGGGTGAACTCCACCTCGACATCCTCGTCGACCGGATGTTCCGGGAGTTCCGGGTCGAAGCGAACGTGGGTAAACCGCAGGTGGCCTACCGCGAAACCATCCGCCGGAAGGTGGAGAAGTTCGAATTCACCCACAAGAAGCAAACGGGTGGTTCGGGCCAGTTCGCACGGGTCATTTTGAATTTCGAACCGATCGAAGCCGAAGCCGGCGAGATGTACGAATTCGAGAACAAGGTCACTGGTGGCCGGATCCCTCGCGAATTCATCCCCTCCGTCGACGAAGGCATTCAGGAGGCCATGCAAAACGGTGTGCTCGCCGGTTACCCGCTCGTGGGTATCAAGGCGACGCTCACCGATGGCGCCTACCACGATGTTGACTCGTCAGAGATGGCGTTCAAGATCGCCGGTTCGATGGCCCTGCGTGAGGGCATCAAGCAGGCCCGTCCGGTGCTGCTTGAGCCGGTCATGGAAGTCGAAGTACGTACCCCAGAGGAATACATGGGCGACGTCATCGGCGACCTCAACTCTCGCCGTGGCCAGATTCAGTCGATGACTGATGCAAGTGGCGTTAAGGTAGTACGCGCGTTGGTTCCGTTGTCCGAAATGTTCGGCTACATCGGTGACCTGCGGTCCCGGACTCAAGGTCGCGCGGTGTACTCGATGCAGTTCAGCAACTACGCCGAAACTCCTCAGAATGTTGCTGAGGAAATCATCGCTAAAACCCGGGGCGAGTAATCTTCGCGGGCGCGATCAATTAACACACATCACAACCCGTAGGATTCCATAAGCCCCAGCAATCTGATTACATTAGAAGATTGCACCAGCTTGACGAAAATCTACCCAAGTTCCAGGAGGAACCCAAGTGGCCAAGGCCAAGTTCGAGCGGACTAAACCGCACGTAAACATCGGAACCATCGGACACGTCGACCACGGGAAGACGACCCTGACGACGGCGATCACCAAGGTTCTCGCTGACAAGTACCCCGACCTGAACGAGTACCGCCCGTTCGACCAGGTGGACAACGCTCCCGAAGAGCGCCAGCGTGGTATCACCATCACCGCCTCGCACGTTGAGTACGAGACCGAGAAGCGCCACTACGCACACGTCGACGCCCCCGGTCACGCCGACTACGTGAAGAACATGATCACCGGTGCCGCGCAGATGGACGGGGCGATCCTCGTCGTCGCCGCGACCGACGGTCCGATGGCGCAGACCCGCGAGCACGTGCTCCTCGCCCGCCAGGTGGGTGTTCCCTACCTGCTCGTCGCCCTGAACAAGTGCGACATGGTGGACGAGGGAGA
>JAJYRV010000244.1 GCA_021793935.1 Actinomycetes bacterium
CTTCCTGCTGCAGTTCAACTGCAGCAGGAAGAGCCGGACGGTTTCGGGGCGGACTCGATCGATCCTTCCGAATACACCGCGTTGCTCCCGGGCACCCGCGGCACCGCCCCGTCCCGAGCCACGGTGCGCGACGACCTGCCCGAGGGGTACGCCGACGGCTGCGTCGGCGGGAACACCGACCGGGAAACCCCCGAATGCTCCTACGGTAGCGAGGACGCGGACGTGACCTGGGTGCTCGTCGGGGATTCCCACATCGACCAGTACCTTCCCGCCTTCCTGCAGATCGTGGAGAACAGAGACATCCGGCTCGTCACCTACTTCCACGCGAACTGCCCCTTCAACGCGAACCAGACCGAGCAGGACGTCGCCTGGGGCGACCCGTGCAAGGAGGCCAACGAACACACGATGCAGCGCCTCGAGGACATGGACGCCGACCTCGTCATCACCTCCAACTGGACGGAAGGGGAGTGGGCCGGCGACCCGGTGGAAGGTTTTGAAGAGGCGTGGGAGAACATCCCCGCCCCGATCGTCGTCATCGCGGACAACCCGGCGATGAAACCCGCCGACGGCACCACCTCCTGCGTCGTGGAGAACTACCCCGACACCGAGAAGTGCGCGATCCCGCGGGAGGAGGCCCTGCCGGCGGACTACCAGCTCCCGGCGGCCGAAGCCGCCGCGGGCAATGAGGATGTCGAGGTGCTCAACCTCACCGACGCCTACTGCACCGAGGATGAATGTCCGCCGGTGATCGGCAACGTCATGGTCTACCGCGACCCGCACCACATCACCGCCACCTACATGCGCACCCTCGCGCCCGTGCTGTGGGAGGAGCTCTCAGGTATCGCGGCGTCCGCCGTCTCGGACTAACCGCGCCGCAGCGGGGCGTGGCGCTCGCGGCCCCGCGATTCTGGCAGAATAACTAGGGGCGTTACCGGCGGAAGGAACGACACGTGCACGAGTGGCAAGGCCTGGGCGAGGTCCCGAATGATCTTGCGGGCGCGGCCGTGACGATCGGCAACTTCGACGGCGTCCACAGCGGCCACCGGGCTGTCCTCACCCAACTCGTTGCCGCCGCTGAGAAGCACGGCGTGCCCGCCGTCGTCGTGACCTTCGATCCCCACCCGCGCCACGTGCACCGCCCCAGCGACGCTCCCCCGCTGCTCACCGGAGCGAAAGACCGCAATGACCTGCTGGCCGAAGCGGGGGTCGACGCGGTGCTCACCCTGGAGTACTCCCTGGAATTCGCCGCCCAGTCCCCGCGTGAATTCGTGCGCACGTACTTCGTTCACGGCCTTCGGGCCCGGGCCGTCGTCGTCGGGGAGGACACGCGCTTCGGTGCCGACAACACCGGCGACGTGGGCACGCTGGCCGAGCTCGGTGAGGAGTTCGGCTTCGAGACGATCGTCGTCGCCGACCTCCCGGTCGACGGCACGACCCGCCGTGCCTCCTCCACCTGGGTGCGACAACTGCTCGCCGCGGGCGATGCCCGCGCCGCCGCGCGGATCCTCGGCCGGCCCCACCGGATGCGGGGCACGGTCGTTCGCGGGGAAGCCCGGGGCCGGGAAATGGGATTCCCCACCGCGAACCTGTCCAAGGACGCGACCGGCATCATTCCGGCCGACGGGATCTACGCCGGGTGGTTGCACGTCGTCAACGGGATCCACCCCGTGCGCATGCCCGCGGCGATCTCCGTGGGCACCAATCCCACGTTCGTCGGTGTCGAGCGGGTCGTGGAAGCCCACGTGCTCGGCCGACTCGATCTGGAGCTCTACGGCGAGGAAGTCATCGTCGAGTTCGTCCAGCAGCTCCGTCCGATGTTGAAGTTCGACGACGTCGCCGAACTCATCGACCAGATGAACTACGACGTCGACCACGCCGCCGACACCCTCGGTGTGCCGCGTCCCACAAACAGAATCGGTTGGCAGACCCCCTCTGCCTGATAGTGTTGTACTCGCCGTTAGATCGGCCGCGGAATTGTTGTGCCCGGGAGAACCTGCCCCGGCGCTCTGCGCAATGAGTTAACTGAAGGAGACGCGCGTGGCTCTAGCTGCTGACGTCAAGAAGAAGATCATCGCCGAATACGCCACGGGCGAGGGCGACACCGGATCCCCCGAGGTCCAGGCCGCACTCCTGACCGAGCGGATCACCGGCCTCACTGAACACCTCAAGCACCATGAGCACGACCACCACTCACGTCGTGGTCTGATGCTCCTCGTGGGGCAACGTCGTCGTCTGCTCGGCTACCTGCGCGACACGGACATCGAACGTTACCGCAGCCTGATCGAACGCCTCGGTCTGCGGCGCTAATACGTAAACCGGCTCGGGCCCAGCAGGGTCCGAGCCGGTTTCTAGTGCAGACCACACAATTTCATCTCAACCCATCGCCCGGTTCCCCGCTGGTCCTCGGTAGTGGCCCCCGGAGTAGCACATTCCGTGGGCCTCGATCGATGACCGCCGCCGGTGCCGGGCATCCATCATGACGAAGGAGGGCTCATGGAAGGCCCAGAAATCACTTACGCCGAAGCAACCCTGGACAACGGAAGCTTCGGAAAACGCACGGTCCGGTTCGAAACCGGCCGCCTCGCCCAGCAAGCCTCGGGCGCGGTCGTCGCCTACCTCGACGAGGAGACGATGCTCCTGTCGACGACGACCGCCGGCTCCCGCCCCCGGGAAGGCTTCGACTTCTTCCCCCTCACCGTAGACATCGAGGAACGCCAGTACGCCGCGGGTAAGATCCCCGGCTCGTTCTTCCGCCGTGAGGGTCGCCCCTCCACGGACGCGGTGCTCGCCTGCCGCCTCATCGACCGCCCGCTGCGGCCGCTGTTCGTCGACGGGCTGCGCAACGAGGTCCAGATCGTCGGCACGATCCTGTCGATCCACCCCGACGACTCCTACGACGTGCTCGCGATCAACGCCGCCTCGCTGTCCACCCAGATCTCCGGCCTGCCCTTCTCCGGGCCCGTCGGTGCGGTGCGCATCGCGCTCATCGACGGCCAGTGGGTCGCCTTCCCGCGCTACTCCGAACTCGAGAAGGCCGTGTTCTCCATGGTCGTCGCCGGGCGCATCGTCGGTGACGACGTCGCGATCGCAATGATCGAAGCCGAAGCATCCGACAACGCGTGGGAACTCATGCAGTCCGGCGTGGCCGCGCCGACCGAAGAAGTCGTGGCCGAAGGGCTGGAGGCGGCCAAGCCGTTCATCTCCCAACTCGCCCAGGCCCAGCTCGACCTCGCCGGGAAGGCCGCGAAGGAAACCCAGGAGTTCCCGGTGTTCCTCCCGTACGAGGAGGACGCCTACGCGGCCGTGGAATCGAAGGTGACCGCTGACCTCGAGGCCGCGCTGGCGATCGCGGGTAAGCAGGAACGCGAGAACCGCCTCGAGGAGATCCTCGAGGCGATGCACGCCGACCTCGACGCGCAGTTCGAGGATCGCGAGAAGGAACTGTCCGCCGCGTTCCGCGCGATCCAGAAGCAGGTGATCCGCAAGCGGATCCTCACCGACGGCTTCCGCATCGACGGCCGCGGCCTGCGCGACATCCGCACCCTGACCGCCGAGGTCGAGGTGCTCCCGCGCGTGCACGGCTCGGCCCTGTTCGAACGCGGCGAGACCCAGATCCTCGGGGTGACGACGCTGAACATGCTCAAGATGGAGCAGCAGCTCGACACGCTCTCCCCGGCGACCCGCAAGCGGTACATGCACAACTACAACTTCCCGCCGTACTCCACCGGGGAAACCGGCCGCGTCGGCTCGCCCAAGCGCCGCGAGATCGGTCACGGTGCGCTCGCCGAACGGGCCCTCGTTCCCGTGCTGCCGACCCGCGAGGAATTCCCCTACGCGATCCGCCAGGTCTCCGAGGCGCTCGGCTCGAACGGGTCCACCTCGATGGGTTCGGTGTGTGCCTCCACCCTCTCGCTCCTCAACGCCGGTGTGCCCCTGCGCGCCCCGGTCGCCGGGATCGCGATGGGGCTGGTTTCCGACGAGATCGACGGCGAGACCCGGTTCGCGGCCCTCACCGACATCCTCGGCGCCGAAGACGCCTTCGGCGACATGGACTTCAAGGTCGCCGGGACCCGCGATTTCGTCACCGCGATCCAGATGGACACGAAGCTCGACGGCATCCCCGCTTCCGTGCTCGCCGACGCGCTGAGCCAGGCGAAGGACGCCCGCCTGCACATCCTCGACGTCATGGG
>JAJYRV010000245.1 GCA_021793935.1 Actinomycetes bacterium
GTCCATCCGCGGCCACTTGCCCATCTGCCCCTCGAGGGAGGCGAGGGAACTCATGCGGAACAGGTTGTGCATGCCCTCGGTGGTTTCCGCGAGCAGGGTCATGTGGGTGTAGGCACCCCGGGCGGAGACGTCATCGCCCCGTTGGGAATCCTCCCCCCACCGCACTCGGGTCTTATCGAACCGGGAGGTGCCGGGGGTCACGTAGGCTTCGACCCCAATGATCGGTTTGATGTCGTACTTGCGGGCAGTGCGCCAAAAGTCGTAGGCGCCGAACAGGTATCCGTGGTCGGTGGTGGCCATCGCGGTTTGGCCGAGCCGTTGAGCCTCGGCGAACAGATCATCGAGCCGGGACGCGCCGTCCAGCATCGAATACTCGGTATGAACATGTAAGTGCACAAAATCAGCATTCGACGACATGCTTTCGATTCTAGGCCGGGGCAGTGACGCTCGCGCCCGGCGCGCGGTCGGGGGTGGAAAACATCACGGTACGTTCCCTCGATGACCACTCCCTCCACACCGGCACCACCATGGTGAGTGCGAAGGTGCCGCTGCGCGGGTTAGGGCAGGTGCACCGTGAGAGTCTTGTGGGCGTCCTGGTGCCAGATCCGGGCGTCGAGGTACCGGTCCGGGGCGATCTCGTAACCCAGGTGCCGGTAGAACTCGAGCGCGGATTCCTGGGCGGACAACTCGATCCGGACCTGCCCAGTCCCGTCAGCGTGCTCGGCGCTGGCGAGCTGCTCGAGGGCGGTCATGATCGCGGTTCCGGTGCCCCGCCCGCGGGCTCGCGGCAGGACGGCGACCCGGCCGATGTGCACGAGCCCGGGGCGCTCCACGAGGAGGCGGGCGGTCCCGATCGCGCTGTGGTCGCTGTCAAAGGCGAGGACGTGGCGGGTCGAGGGCGCGTCGTCGAGCCCGTCCATCTCCTCCGCCTCCTTCACCCCTTGTTCGTCGATGAAAACTTCTCGCCGGATCCGCCGCGCCGCTGACATCTGCTCGGGGGTGGTGACGGGGAGGACGGTGACGCTCAACGCGTGCGCACCTCGACCTGGTGCTCGGGGTGTTGCACGTGCGCGTTATCAAGGCGGACGGCCTCGAAGGGCGCATTGGACGGCAGCCGGTCATGGATCGCCTGGGTGACGACCGCTTTGGCGATGCGCACCGCGTCGTGGATGTCGGTGCCTTTGGCGAGTTCGGCGGTGATCGCGGCGGCGAAGGTGCACCCGGCGCCGCTGGGACGTTCCGTGCCGACCTTCGGGGTCGAGTACACGGTCGTGGTTTCGCCGTCGTAGAGGACGTCGACGGCGTTGGGTCCGGCGAGTTCCACCCCGCCCTTGGCGACGACGTAGGCGGGCCCGAGCGCGTGGATCCGTTTCGCGGCCTCCGCCAACTCGGCCACCGTGGTGATCTCCTCCATCCCAGCCAGCGTGCGCGTTTCGAACATGTTGGGGGTGATGACGGTGGCGAGGGGGAGGATCTGCTCCTTCAGCGCATTATCGGTATCCAGCGCTTGGCCGGGTTCCTGACCCTTGCAGATGAGCACGGGATCGAGCACGATATGGCGCCAGCTCTGCTTCTGCAGCGAGGTCGCGACCGTGCTGATCGTCGTGGGGGTGCCGAGCATGCCGATCTTGACGGTGTCGAGGTGGTGGGTGCCCGTGGCCGCCTCGATCTGGTCGGCGATGACGTGGGCGTCGACCGGCACGAAACGGTGGTTCCACTCGTTTTCCGGGTCGAAGGACACGATGCACGTGAGCGCCCCCATCCCGTAGGTTCCCAACGCTTGGAACGTCTTGAGGTCTGCTTGGATTCCGGCGCCGCCGGTGGCTTCTGATCCGGCGATCACGTACGCGAGGTGTGGCATGGGTCGATTTTACGACACGCGCCCCACCGCTGGACACCGGGGGCCGGGGGTCTACTCCGCTGCGTAACGATCGAGCACGTGTTGGAGGTCGTCGGGGTATTTCGAGCGCTCCTCGTGCCACTCACCGGTCGTGGGGTGGTGGAATCCCACTTCGGCGGCGTGGAGCCATTGTCGGGTCAGGCCAGGGGTCACCTGCGCGGCGTAGGTGGGATCGCCGATGCACGGGTGCCCGATGGCTTCCATGTGCACTCGGATCTGGTGGGTGCGGCCGGTTTCCAGTTCCACCTCCACGAGCGTGGCTCCGTGGAAGGCTTCGAGCACCTCGTAGTGGCTGCGGGCCTCCCGACCGCCGGTGACGACGGCGAATCGGTATTCTGCGCCGGGGCGGCGCCCGATCGGAGCGTCGATCGTGCCCACGGGGGTGGTCAGGTGGCCGTGGACGAGGGCGTGGTAGCGCCGCGTGACCGTGCGTTCCTTGAAGGCGCGCTTGAGCACGGAGTAGGCGGAGTCGGATTTCGCGACGATCATCAGGCCGGAGGTACCCGCATCGAGCCGGTGCACGATCCCCTCGCGTTCCGCTGCGCCCGCGCGGGCGAGCTGAACCCCGGCGGCGGTCAGCGCACCGACGACGGTGGGCCCCTCCCAACCCGGGCTCGGGTGGGCCGCGACCCCGGCGGGTTTGTCGATGACGACGAGGTCGGGGTCTTCGTAGCGGATGCGCAGACCCGGCACGGGCTCGGGTGGTTTCGGGGTGCGGACGTCGGGCAATTCGACGATGAGCCACCCCCCAGCGGGCAGACGGTCTGATTTTCCGACCGATCGCCCGTCGACCGAAACGGCGCCCTGCTCGGCGAGTTCGGCCGCTTTGGTCCGGCTCATCCCCAGTAACCGGGCGAGCCCGGCATCCACGCGGTCACCGGCGAGCCCATCGGGCACCGGAAGCGAACGGACCTCACTCATTGCCGTCCTCCGCCGCGAGCTCGGCATCGTCGGCGCCCGGCGCGTGGGTACGCCCGTCGAGGGGGATCCCCACGAACGCGAGGACCGCGATCCCGATCGCCGCGGCAACGATGAAGATGTCGGCGACGTTGCCCACGAAGAAGCCGTTGTAGTTCAAGAAGTCCACGACGTGGCCGACCCCGAAACCGGGATCCCGGAACAGCCGGTCAGCGAGGTTACCGAGCGTTCCGCCCAGGAGCATCGAGAGGACGAGCGCCCACCACCACGAGCGGAGCCGGAAGGAGAGCCGCACGAGGACCGCGGTGACGATGACCGCGGCGGCGGTGAACACCCACGTGGCGCCCGAGGCGAAGGAGAACGCGGCGCCGGGATTGAACACAAGTTCGAAGCCGAAGACCCGGCCGAGTACGGGCACGTATTCCCCGAGGGACAGGGCCGAGAGCGCCCACTGTTTCGTTCCGAGGTCGAGGCCGAAGGTGACGGCGGTGATCGCCGCAATCGCCCACCACGGCACTCGCGTACGTGCGTGGTGTTCTGCCTCGCTGCCCATCGGCGCGCCTCCACGTTCTGTGCATGAAAAGCGGGCACGACGTGTATCGCCGTGCCCGCCGCTAGTCTAACTTGCCGGGGTGTTACCGCAGTTCGTACCCGCCGCCACCGCTGCCTGGCCCCCGGAGAGGGTCGGCCGCCGGTGCGGGGCCTTCGACGTCTTGGAGGAGGCCTTCGAGGTAGCTCTTCAGGCGTGCCCGATAGTCCCGTTCGAACCCACGCAGCTCGTCGATCTTGCGTTCCAGCATCGTGCGTTCTTCTTCGAGCTGGTTCAACGTGCGGTTACGCAGGTCCTCAGCCTCACCCGTGAGGCGCTCACTTTCCTCCCGAGCGGCTGTGAGGAGACGGTCGGCCTCGGCCTTCCCGTCGTTGACGTACTCATCGTGCAGGCGTTGCGCGAGTTGGAGCATTCCCGTTGCCGACTCTGGCTCACTCGCTCCGTCGGCGACGAACCCGGCTACCGCAGGTGCGGAACTCGTTTGTTCAGCCTCGGGCTCGGGGGCGGGCTCGGCGGTCTCCTCCTCGCTCACCTCAGCGAACTCTGCCGTGCTGGGCTCCTCGGTCGGGGACTGTTCGGGGGCCGGGGCCTGCTGCTCACCCTGGTCGTGCGGGGCGGCGGCCAGCTGCGCCTTGAGCTCCTCGTTTTCTGCGTACACTGCACGCAGAGTGTTCACCACCTCGTCAAGGAAGTCGTCAACCTCATCCTGGTCGTAACCTTCACGGAACTTCGTGGGTTGGAACTTCTTGTTGAGGACATCATCGGCCGTGAGCAGAGCCATTGGTCGTCACCTCAGAATTTCATCGGGAATGCGGGGAGAA
>JAJYRV010000246.1 GCA_021793935.1 Actinomycetes bacterium
GTGGAGGAGGGGGCGACGACGAATACCTTGTCGAGGTCGTGTGCGTCGGCGGCAGCGCTCCATTCGCCCGCTTCGTCCGGGGTGAGGTCGGCGGTGATGAGGCCCGCTCCCCCGTGCTCGGCGAGATCGGCAGCAAAGCGGTCCACGCCGTAGCGAAATACCGGGTTGTAATATGTCATCACGAGGGTGGGCGCGCCCGTGTGGGATACTTCCCGGACCGCGGTGAAGACGTCGGCGATCCGCACCCCTTGCGCGAGGGCCTGTTGGGCGGCAGCTTCGATCACCGGCCCATCCATCCCCGGATCGGTGTAGGGCAAACCGAGTTCGATGATGTCGGCACCCGCAGCGATCGCGGTCCTGGCGGCCTTGATGGATAGGTCGAGATTCGGGTAGCCCACGGGCAGGTAGATCATCAGGGCGGCGCGGTTCTCCGCCTTCGCCGCGTCAATCGCGGCAGCGGTCTGACTCACTGCTCGCTCCCTTCGGGGTAGAGATCGAACCAGCGGGCCGCTGTTTCCACGTCCTTATCGCCGCGGCCGGAGAGGGAGACGAGCAGGTACGTCGTCTCCGGATCGGCCCCGGCCGCGGCGAGCTCTTTGCCGAGGTCGAGGGTCGCGGCGAGCGCGTGCGCCGATTCGATCGCGGGCAGGATCCCCTCGGTACGGGAGAGCAACGCGAAGGCGGACATCGCGGCGGCGTCGGTGATGGGCCGGTATTCCGCCCGGCCCTGGGACGCGAGGTAGGAGTGTTCCGGGCCGACCCCGGGATAGTCCAACCCGGCGGAGATGGAGTGGGAGGCGACGGTTTGGCCGTCCTCGTTCTGCAGCAGGTAGGACTTCGCACCGTGAAGCACCCCGGGGCTCCCCTTGGTGATCGTCGCGGCGTGCTTATCGGTGTCGACACCCTCGCCGGCGGCTTCCGCGCCGATGAGGCGGACCTCGTCGTCGAGGAACGCGTGGAAGATCCCCATTGCGTTCGATCCCCCGCCCACGCAGGCGATGACGGCAGACGGTAGCGCGCCGATCTCCTCGGCGAGTTGGGCCTTGGCTTCCTCGCCGATGATCTTTTGCAGGTCGCGCACCATCTCCGGGAACGGGTGCGGGCCGGCGACGGTTCCGAAGATGTAGTTCGTCGTCTCCACATTCGTCACCCAGTCGCGGAAAGCCTCGTTGATCGCGTCCTTGAGGGTCCGCGAGCCGGTTTCCACAGCGATGACCTCCGCACCGAGCAGGCGCATGCGGGCGACGTTAAGGGCTTGACGTTCGACGTCGACGGCGCCCATGTAGATCGTGCATTCCAGGCCGAACAGTGCGGCCGCGGTAGCGGTTGCGACGCCGTGCTGGCCCGCGCCCGTCTCCGCGATGACGCGCTGTTTACCGACCTTGCGGGTAAGGAGCGCCTGGCCGAGCACGTTATTGATCTTGTGCGAACCGGTGTGGTTGAGGTCTTCGCGTTTGAGGAAGACCCGCATCCCGCCGGCGTGTTCGGCGAAGCGGGGCACCTCGGTGATCGGGCTGGGCCGCCCGACGTAGTCGCGCAGGAGGCGATCAAGTTCGGCGTGGAAGGACGGGTCGTCCTTCATCGCCTGCCAGCCCTCGGTGAGGTCCTCGAGCGCTGCGATGAGCGCGTCGGGTACGAACCTGCCACCGAATTCGCCGAAGTAAGGACCGTGGAGTTCGCGTAGGTTCATGGCCGGGCCGCCCTGAGCGCGGGGTGGGAGCCCGCGGCGACCATGTCGGCCACGGCAGTCTTGGGGCTTCCTTGCGTCACGAGCGCCTCCCCGACGAGCACGGCGTCGGCGCCCCACCGGGCGTAGTCAAGAACGTCGTGGGGTCCGCGCACACCGGATTCGGCGACCTTGAGCACGTTCGCAGGGATAAGCGGGGCGAGTTCGGCGAACACCTCCCGGTTCACCTCCAGGGTGTGCAGGTTGCGGGCGTTGACACCGATGATCTGCGCCCCCGCATCGACGGCGCGCTGCACCTCCTCCGCGGTGTGAGCCTCCACGAGCGCGGTCATACCCAGGGAGTTGACCCGGTCGAGGAGCCCTTCGAGGGCGGGCTGTTCGAGGGCGGCGACGATGAGGAGCACGAGGTCGGCCCCGTGCGCGCGGGCCTCCCAGACTTGATAGGGGGTGACGATGAAGTCCTTGCGCAGCAGCGGCACATTCACTTGCGCGCGCACGTCGTCGAAATCCGCGAGCGAGCCGCCGAAGCGTCGTTCCTCGGTGAGCACAGAGATGACCGCCGCTCCGCCCGCCTCATAGTCGACGGCGAGTCCGGCCGGATCCGCGATGTCGGCGAGTGCTCCCTTGGATGGGCTCGAACGTTTCACCTCGGCGATGACCGTGACCATGTCGTCACGGCCGAGCGCGCTCACTCCGTCTTTGGCTGACTCCCTTGCCAGCGCTTTTTCCTTCAGTGCATCCAACGGCAGCGCGGCCTCTCGCTTGGCGAGGTCGACGCGCACATCCGCGATGATCTGTTCCAAAATGGTCATTTCGCCCTTCCTGGTTCCTCTCCATGGTAGAGCCGATTTCCCGGTGTTTCGAACCGAGTCATGCTGCGCGACGCTGGCGGGTCAAAAGTTACGCAGGATCCCGAATCCGACGATGACGATCGCGCCGATGATGACGAGGGCCGGCGGGATCTGCCGCGCGGGAAGATTGCGCCAGGCCCGCCACCACCAACCGGCGAGGAGAACCGCGGCAATGGGCAGGGCGATGGTGAGCAACGGATTCATTCCCCACGCCCCGCCGAGGTCGCCGTGGGCGAGGTCGTGGACGGTGCGCAAACCCCCGCAGGTCGGGCACAGGTAGCCGGTGAACGCGAGGATGGGGCACATGCCGTAGCCGCCCTCGTGGGGATTGCGCAGGGCTAGCAGGAGGGTCGCGGCGCCGAGAATGACGATGGTGATGCTCGGCGTCTTCACGTCCCGTTTAAGCCCGCGCGTGAGGGTTGCCATAGAAACCAGGTTACCTTTCCCCGCTTCGGGGCCTAACCGGTGACGATGGCGAGGAAAACGATGAACCAGCTAAACACCCCGAGCGCGGCTCCGATGCTGCCGGTGATGATCCCGCCTACGGCGGATCCGCCGTTGGTCGCCCGGCCCTCGGAGGCGTACCTGCGGCCCTTGATGCCCAGGACGATCGCGATGACCCCCATCGGGACCGAGAGCAAAAGGGTCGCGCACAGCACGATGGAAAGGATCCCGAGGATCAACGCCGCGCTTGCCGTGCCGTTCTTCTCCGCGATCTGCGAGGGTGAGTACACATACCCGTATCCCGCAGCAGAACCGGGGGCGGGGCCGCTCGGGGGTGGCGGCAAATTCGGCGCCGGGGTGCCTTGCTCAGGCCCGCCGAAGGGGTAGCCCGCGGGCGCCGCCGGCGGGGGCGGTGGTGGCGTTGTCGATGGCGGGGTCACCGGAGGCGGTGGCGGTGGCTGCACCGGTTCGGTTTCGGGGAACGGGTCTTCCTCGTACGGGTTGTACCCTTCCGGAGGTGTGGCCGGGGGGTATGACATAGCTTAGTTCTGCAGGTCCTCAACGGTCGGGGCGTCACGCTTTGAAGTGGGTTGGCCGAATCCCATGAGTCGTAGGACAACGGAGACCACGAGCCCGAGCAGGACGACGCCGGCGCCGATCCCGATCGTCACCTTGTTGAACTGCACCGCCCCGACCGCGATGACGACGACTCCGATGCAGGTTGCCCAAAAGAGGAACCAGCCGGCGACGGTGCGGCCGTGGTTAGATTGCGGGGGCGTTGATGGGGGGTTCATCAGCCGGTTGTCTGGGACGGGGCTTTCCTGGCTCATCTACTCTTTTATCCTTTAGCGTCCGAGGGGGCAACTGCCCGGATTACGACCTACGTGCATTGTAGCCGGATTTAGGTGGGATCCTCACCGCGGCTGATCGCATCCCAATCGTCCATCGCTTGGCGCCGGGAGCGGGTCTGGGGGTCCGCCGCGGGCGGGGGCGTTTCGGTTTCTGCGCGGGCGGCGGGTTGGTAACGCCGGCCCACGGTCTGCCAGGTACCCAGGTGGGTGAGGAGCCACCCGCTCGTGGCGATCCCGGCGGCGAGGACGGCGAGGCTGAGGTAGGGCCACCAGGTCACCGTCACCGGGGTGTTGATGGCGCGCACCGAGGTGAGGTCGGCCGCGGCGGTGGCGGCGACGATG
>JAJYRV010000247.1 GCA_021793935.1 Actinomycetes bacterium
CCATCGCCGCGATCCCCGATGTCACGGCCGTATACGTCGGCGGCGATGAGATGGCTTTCGGGCTACTGCGTGCGTTCCACGAGGCGGGTCGGCAGGTGCCGGACGACATTTCGGTGGTGAGCGTCGATGACATTTCGCTCGCCGCGTACGCCGCCCCCGCCCTCACCACGGTGCGCCAACCGTTCCAGTCGCTGGGGCGCGCCGCGGCCCTGCGCGTGATCTCCCGGATCGAGGGCGGTCTCGAGGTCGATATCCCCGCCACCGAACCCACCTTGGTGGTGCGCAGCTCGACCGCGGCCCGCTAGCGGCTGTTGATGAATTCCTTCGATTTCGCGATCGCGAAACCCCAGACGTCTCCCGCGCTCACCTTCGGCGGCAGCGACACCTCCTCGGGGTTGGTCCGCACGTCGATGAGCACCGGGCCGCTGCGTGCAAGCGCCTCGGGCAACTGGTCGTGGAGCCCCCGGGGGTCATCGATGACAACCGAATCCAGCCCCATCGCGGCGGCGACCGCCGCGAAGTCCGGATTATCGAGGTCGGTGCCAAACGTTGGCAGCCCACCCTGGTTCTGCTCCAGTTTCACCATGCCCAGGCTACCGTTGTTGAACACGACGACCTTGACCGGCAGGTGGTAGCTCACGGCGGTGCGCAGGTCCCCGAGCAGCATCATCAACCCACCATCCCCGCAGCAGGCGATGACTTCGCGGCCCGGTTCGAGCATTTGGGCGCCGAGCGCTTGCGGCATCGCGTTGGCCATCGAGCCGAGGTTGAAGGAACCCAGAAGGCGCCGCTCGTTATCGAAGGACACGAAGCGCGAGACCCAGGTGGTGCACATGCCGGTGTCGACGGTGAAGATCGCATCGGCACTCGCGTGGGCGTCGAGTGCCGATCCGACGGCTTCCGGGCGGATCAGATCGTCGGGATTGTCGACGGCGCCCCGCAACTTGCGCAAGACTCCCGCTTTCGGTGGTTCGGTGAGGCGCTGTTGGGAGGTGCACCACTTCTCGTACGCCTTGCGGGCGTTGTCGAGGTGGGTGGAATCGCCGACCTCGCTCAGGCGCGGCAGGAGCAGGTCGAGGGTGGGGGCCGCGTGGCCGATGAGCGCATGGTCCACGTGTACTCGCCGCCCGATGTGTTCGGCGCGAGTGTCCAATTGAACCACGGTTTTTCCCTGCGGGTACCACTCGCGATAGGGAAAGTCGGTGCCGAGGAGCACGAGCACGTCAGCATCGTCGAGCGCGCCGGCGGCCGCCGGGTTGCCTAACAGCCCGGTCTGCCCGAGCTGATACGGGTTATCACGCTCCAGTCCTTCCTTGCCCTTGAGTGTCACCACCATCGGGGCCTGCAGCTTCCGCGCGAGCTCGAGCACCTGAGCGCGGGCGCCCCGGGCACCCATTCCAACGAGTAGGCTCACCTTCTCGCCCGCGTCGATCGCGGAGGCCGCGGCGTGGATCTGGGCGTCGGAGGCGGGCGTGGCGGCGGCGGCCGGCGCGAACCGGGGCGGGGCAGCGTCGCCGGAAATCTCCTGCGACCCGACGTCGCCGGGGATGGTGAGAACGGAAACACCCGGTTTCGCGATCGCGGCATTGACGGCGTGCTCGAGCACGTGCGGCATCTGGTTCACGGAGGTGAGCGAGCGAGCGAACTCCGCGACATCGGAGAACAGGACGTCGTTGTTCACTTCTTGGAAGAAGTCACTGCCGATCTCCGCGCTGGGAACCTGCCCACAGATGGCCAGAATCGGGGCGTGGGACTTCTTCGCGTCGTAGAGTCCGTTGAGCAGGTGGATCGAGCCCGGCCCGACGGTCCCCATGCACACCCCGAGCCTCCCGGTGAGTTGGGCCTGCGCCCCGGCAGCGAAGGCCGCCGCTTCCTCGTGGCGGACCCCGACCCAATCGATCCTCTCGTGGCGGCGGATCGCGTCCGTTATCGGGTTCAACGCATCCCCCACGACTCCCCACACGTGCGTGACTCCGTGACGGGCGAGGGCGTTAACGATCGTTTCAGCAATGGTGGACACGGGGGCTCCCTTCTGGCGCGTATCGAGGCAGCGTCGCAGACTCCACCCGCCCAGGGGAAGGGGTTGACGGAGCCAAGCCTCCCGCCGCGTGCGGTAAACTTCCCCGAATGGTTGACCTGGAAACGCTGCGCTCCCTCCTCGAGAACGAGGCTCCCCTCACGTGGGTGGTCACGGGTGACTCGATCACCCACGGGCTCCGGCACACCGATGGCGCTCGCGCCTACGCCGACCACCTGCACGAGATCGTTCGCGGAGATCTCGCCCGGTACCGCGATGCACTGGTGAACACCGCGATCTCGGGCAGCCGGATCACCGACCTCCTCGGCGATTTCGATCGCCGGGTCGCCGACTGGTCGCCGCAGGTCGTCACCTTGATGATCGGCACGAATGATTGCGCAGTCACCGACGACGCGCCGCGGGTGGAACCGGAGGAGTTCGCGGGCGGGGTGCAGGAGTTTGTTTCTCGGGTGCGGTCCCTCGGGGCGGTACCGGTGTTGCAGACTCCGCCGCCGGTGGACGCCGCGAACGCCCAGACACGCAGCCGGATCGCCGATTTCGCCCAGGCGGCGCGGGATGTCGCGCGGGTGCAGGAGACGATCCTCGTCGACCACTTCACGCGGTTCCTCTCCCTCGGCGGTGAGGCCTTCCCCTGGGCACTCCTCGGCGATCCCTTTCACCCCGGAACCCTGGGCCACGCGGCGCTCACTGTGGAACTCGCCCGGGTGCTCGGTTTGGACAGCGCCCCGACCGTGCACCGGTTGCGCGGCGCCGTCGAGGCCCGCGGATACATTTTTGCGTGAGCCTCCATCGAATGGTTGAGACGGATTTCCATGGCTTAGGGGACGTTCCCGCCGCGTAAAAACAGTGGACTGGATGGCATGAAGTTGTCATCTTTGCCCCGTGCCCTCACCTCCCGGACCGGCGCGTGGGCGAGCCTCGGCCTCGCCCTGCTCCTCATCCTCGCTCTGTTCGGGTCGCTGTCCAGCGTCGATGCTCCCAGCGCGGGGAGCGATCCCGCTCCAGCCGATTCCGAATCGGCCGCCGTCGAGGAGCTCCTGAGTGAATTCCCCGGCGCGGACGAACAGTCCGTCCTCATCGTCCTCTCCCCCGAACACCCCGGAACGCTCACCGGCGAGGACGAGGCTGCGATCGACGACCTGCAGGCGGCGCTCACCGGCGATTACGAACTCAACGGGCCGATGGTGTCTGGGGATGAACGCGCCGCGCTCCTCATCTCCCCGATCACCGTCGGCGCGGATAACACCGAGACCTCGACGATCATCGGCGACCTTCGCGAGGAGGTCGCGAGCGCGAACGTGCCGCTCACCGTCCACGTGACCGGCGGGCCCGCGTTCGGGGCGGACATCGCCGGCGCGTTCGACGGCGCCGACCTCACCCTACTCCTCGTGACGATCGCGATCGTGGCCGCGCTGCTCATCTTCACCTACCGCTCCCCCGTGCTGTGGCTCATCCCGCTCATCGTCGTCGCGATCGCCGACCGGGCGGCGTCGATCCTCACCAACGTTGCCGCTAGCACGTTCGACCTGCAGTTCGATGCCGGGATCATCTCGGTGCTCGTGTTCGGTGCTGGCACGAACTACGCCTTGCTCCTCATCTCCCGTTACCGCGAGGAGCTGCATCGCCACGCCGACCACCGCGCCGCCCTCGCCCAGGCGTGGCGGCGGACGGTCCCCGCGATCCTCGCCTCCAACGTCACCGTCATCCTTTCGCTCGCGACCCTCGCATTCGCCGTCATCCCCGGCACCCGCGGCCTCGGGATCGCCTCAGCGATCGGGCTCGCGATCGCGCTCATCGCCGCGGTGTTCGTGCTCCCGCCGGCGCTCGCGGTCAGCGGCCGCCGCGCGTTCTGGCCCCGGGTTCCGAAGGTGGGAACGCCCGTCAACGCGGGCCGGGTCTGGCGCACGCTCGCCGAGGGGGTCTCCGCGCGGCCCGGCCGCTCCCTCGCCGCGGGGCTCGCGCTCCTCGCGGTCATGGCCACCGGGCTGATCGGAACGGGCATCGGGCTCACCCAGATGGAGAAGTTCCGCGTCCCTTCCGATTCCGCGGACGGGCTCGAGGTGCTCGCCGAGCACTTCGATGCCGGGGAGGCCCAACCGATCGTGCTCCTCACCGAAACCC
>JAJYRV010000248.1 GCA_021793935.1 Actinomycetes bacterium
CGTAGGCGCTCATCCCGCGGCGGGCGTACCCGTGGGCGAGGTCGAACATCGAGTAGTTCAGGGCGTGGAAGCCGGCGAGGGTGATGAATTGGAAGGCGTATCCCATCGCGCCGAGTTCGCGCTGGAATTTCGCGATCGTGCCTTCGTCGAGGGCCGCGGCCCAGTTGAACGACGGCGAGCAGTTGTACGCGAGTTTCTTCCCGGGGTATCGCGCGTGGATCGCTTCGGCGAACTCGCGTGCGTATTCCAGATCGGGAGTCGCGGTCTCGCACCAGATGAGGTCGGCGTACGGCGCGTAGGCGAGCCCGCGGGCGATCGCCGCCTCCGGCCCGGGGGTGAGTCGGTAGAAGCCCTCCGGGGTGCGCTCACCGGTAACGAAGGGGCGGTCGCGTTCGTCGATGTCGGAGGTGAGGAGGTTCGCCGCGAGTGAGTCGGTGCGGGCCACGATGATCGTGGGCACCCCAGCGATGTCCGCGGCCAGCCGGGCGGCGTTGAGGGTGCGGATGTGTTGACCGGTGGGGATGAGCACTTTCCCACCCATGTGGCCGCACTTCTTCTCACTAGCGAGCTGGTCCTCCCAGTGCACCCCGGCCGCGCCCGCGGCGATCATCCCTTTCATGAGTTCGAAAGCATTGAGCGGGCCGCCGAAACCGGCTTCAGCATCGGCGACGATGGGGGCGAGGAAATCACTTGGTTCGCTGCCCTGCCCTTCGGCGCCGGCGTCACCTTCGGCGTAGGAAATCTGATCGGCGCGCAGGAGTGCGTTGTTGATGCGGCGCACGACCGAGGGCACGGAGTTCGCCGGGTACAGCGATTGGTCGGGATAGGTGTGGCCGGCGAGGTTCGCGTCTGCCGCGACCTGCCAACCGGAGAGATAGATCGCTTCGAGGCCGGCCTTGATCATCTGCACGGCTTGGCCCCCGGTGAGCGCGCCGAGGGCGTGCACGTAGTCGCGAGTCTCCATGAGGTCCCAGAGCTTTTCTGCTCCGCGCCGCGCGAGCGTGTGTTCCTCCTGGACCCGGCCCCGGAGCCGTACGACGTCCTCGGCGGTGTAGGTCCGCTCGACCCCGGCCCAGCGCGGGTTGGTCGCCCAGTCGCGTCGGATGTCGGTGGCCGTCTCGGTGGTGGCGGGGATCGTCGTCGTGGTCATGGTGTTCTCCTTCGAGCTAAGGCGCGGCTTGCGGAAACCGAGCGCATCTTTCGATGTTTTTCAATCTTTGCCAACTTCTGGCGTCTCTTCTAGATGGCCCTACTAGAAAGATCTGCGCTTCTTTCGCTATCGTGAAGGAATGAGCGCTTCCACGACGACGGACCCCGCGACAGCCGTCCTCACCCTCGGCCGCCGCATCCGCCACGCACGCACGAGCGCGGGCCTCACCCTTGAGGACCTCGCAGCAAAGACGGCGATCGCGCCCTCGCAGCTCTCGCTCATCGAGAACGGGCACCGGGAGCCGCGCTTCACTCTGCTTCAGAAGCTCGCCACCGCACTCGAGATCGACGTGACGGATCTGCTCAAGCCCGCGGCACCGAGCAAGCGCGATTCCCTGGAGATCCAGTTGGAGGCGGTCCAACGCTCCCAGCTCTATCAATCGCTGAAGCTGCCCACGGTGAGGGCGAGCCGCAAACTCCCGATCGAAGCCCTCGAGGCGCTCGTGGGTCTGCACAGCGAACTCGGTCGCCGCTCCCTGGAAGCCTCCGCCACTCCGGCTGAGGCCCGGCGGGCGAACACTGCCCTTCGCCGGGAGATGCGGGCGCAGAACAATTACCTGGAACATATCGAAGAAGCAGCCGAGAAGCTGCTGGGCGCCGTCGGGCATTCCCGGGGGCCGCTCACCCACCGGATGGTGCAGCAAATCGTCGAACACCTCGGTTTCACCTTGCACCACGCACCGGATCTGCCTGCCTCCACCCGCTCGGTCACGGATCTGGAGCGCAAACGGATCTACCTGCCACCGCAATCGATTCCGGGCGGGCATGGGCTGCGGTCGCTGGCGTTACAGGCGGTGGCCCACCGGGTGCTCGGGCACACGCACCCGGAAAGCTACGAGGATTTCCTGCGCCAGCGCACCGAGATCACCTATTTCGCCGCCGCCTGTCTCATGCCGCTCACCCCCGCTGTAGAGTTCCTCCACGCAGCGAAATCCCGCAAGGACCTCGCGGTGGAGGACTTCCGGGACGCGTTCGGAGTGGCGCACGAGAGCGCGGCGCACCGCTTCACGAACCTCGCCACTGCCCACCTGGGGATCCCGCTGCATTTCTTGCGAGTCCGGGCCGATGGCACACTACTCAAAGGTTACGAAAACGATGACGTCAACTTCCCCACCGACGTCACCGGCGCGATCGAGGGGCAGATCGTGTGCCGGAACTGGACCTCCCGCACGGTGTTCGATGAGCATCAGGGCGCTGGCGAGTTCCACCAGTACACCGATACCCCCACCGGCACGTTCTGGTGCTCGGCGCAGACGGGGCGTGCCGACGACGGAGATTTCTCCATCACGCTCGGAGTTCCATATGCCGACGCGAAATGGTTCCGCGGGCGGGACACGACCGACCGAAGCGTCTCGACCTGCCCGGACCCCGCCTGTTGCCGCCAACCCGCGCCGGAGCTCAGCGCTCGTTGGCGAGACGCCGCCTGGCCGAGCGCGAAGCTGCACACACATATCCTCAGCGCCCTGCCCTCCGGCACCTTCCCCGGAGTGGACGACGCCGAGGTGTATGAATTCCTCGCGCGGCACAGCGAGGACTGATCGGCGCTAGTCGATGAGGTCGTGGCGCACGATCGTCGCTTCGCGGTCGGGTCCCACCCCGATCGCGGACATCCGGCACCCGCTCATCTCCTCCAGCGTGAGCACGTATTTCTGCGCATTCTCCGGCAGGTCCTCGAACCGGCGTACCTCGGAGATGTCCTCGGTCCACCCAGGGAGGTATTCATAGATCGGCGTCGCGTGATGGTAGTCGCTCTGATCCACCGGCATCTCATCGTGGCGTTCGCCGTCGACGTCGTAGGCCACGCATACAGGGATCTGTTCGATGCCGGTGAGCACGTCGAGTTTCGTGAGCACGAAGTCGGTGAGGGAGTTGATTCGCGTGGTGTAGCGGGCGATGACGACGTCGTACCAACCGGTGCGGCGCGGGCGACCCGTCGTCACGCCGAATTCGCCGCCGACGGTGCGCAGGCGATCGCCCCACTCATCGTCCAGTTCCGTGGGGAAGGGACCTTCCCCGACCCGCGTGGTGTAGGCCTTGATAACCCCGACCACCCGGTCGATCTTCGTCGGGCCCACGCCGGATCCGGTGCACGCGCCCGCGGCGGTCGCCGAAGAGGAGGTGACGAACGGGTAGGTGCCGTGGTCGACGTCGAGCATCGTTGCCTGCCCCGCCTCGAACACGACCGTCTTCCCCTCGTCGAGGGCGCGGTTGAGCACGAGCGCAGTGTCGGCGACCATGGGGCGCAGCCGTTCGGTGTAGGAGCGCAGCTCCGCGACGATGTCGTCAACGATCGCGGCGCGGCGGTTGTAGATCTTGACGAGGATCTGGTTCTTCTGCTCCAGCGCCCCTTCGACCTTTGCCCGCAGGATCTTCTCATCGAACAGGTCGGCGATGCGAATGCCGACGCGGTTCATCTTGTCCGCATACGTGGGGCCGATCCCGCGCCCGGTCGTACCGATCTGGCGCTTACCCAGGAAGCGTTCGGTCACCTTGTCCAGGGTGCGGTTGTAGGAGGGGATCACGTGCGCGGAGGAGGACACGAGCAGGCGGGAGGTATCCACCCCGCGGGCGTTCAACCCGTCGATCTCCTCAAACAGCACTTCGAGGTCGACGACGACGCCGTTAGCGATCACGGGTGTGCAACCGGGCGAGAGGATCCCTGAGGGAAGCAGGTGAAGTGCATACTTCTCATCGCCGACGACGACGGTGTGGCCGGCGTTGTTCCCGCCGTTGAACTTCACCACATAGTCCACTCGCGATCCGAGCTGGTCGGTGGCTTTACCTTTTCCTTCGTCGCCCCATTGGGCGCCCAGCACGACTACAGCTGGCATGTGAATTCCCCTTCTCGGGTGTGATCGGTGCCAAGGCTAGAGTATCGGCACTTGGGCATAGACGTGCACACGCACCCCTCGCGCCGGCACTCTCGGGCGCAGCGGCGGTTC
>JAJYRV010000249.1 GCA_021793935.1 Actinomycetes bacterium
CGATCTCCGCGCGAAGGTGGATACCTCGCCCGGATGTACATCGACCTCGGCGACGTCGGCGAAGGGGCGAGCAAACAAGTACGCGAGACTCCGATCGAAGAGATCATCGCCAAGGCGAACGAGATCCTGCGCCCCTACACCCTCGACGTCAAGCACGTTGCCTGGCACAGCGTGTACGAGGTCGGCCACCGCGTGACGGACAAGTTCGATGACGTCGACATCGACGACGATGAGGGCCACCCGCGGGTCTTCCTCACCGGCGACGCCTGCCACACCCACTCCGCGAAGGCGGGCCAGGGCATGAACGTCTCGATGCAAGACGGCTTCAACCTCGGCTGGAAACTCGGTTCGGTACTCACCGGCCGGGCCGCTGGGGAGCTGCTCGCAACCTACTCGGCCGAGCGCCAACCGGTGGCGCAACAGCTCATCGACTTCGACCGCGAATGGTCGAGCCTCATGGCCCGCAAGCCCGAGGAAATCGAGGACCCCAAGGAGCTCGCGACCTACTATCTCGCCACCGCCGAGTTCCCCTCGGGCTTCATGACTCAATACGAACCCTCGCTCGCAATCGCCGAGGGTGCTCAGCAGGAGCTCGCCGCGGGCTTCCCGCTGGGCAAGCGCTTCAAATCAGAGCTCGTCACCCTCCTGAGTGAGGGCAACACGGTCCACCTCGGCCATCATCACCGGGCTGATGGGCGCTGGCGGGTCTACGTCTTCGCCGATTCCCCCGCGGCGGGCGAAGATTCCGAACTCGCACGCTGGGCACAGTGGGCGGATTCGCCGGGATCCTTCTACCACCGCTTCACCCCCACCGGGGGCGATGTGGATTCCGTGTTCGACCTCAAGGTGATCTACCAGCAGCCGTTCCAGGACCTCGACCTCATGTCGGTTCCGAAGGTCTTCCTCCCCCAAACTGGCCCGTTCGATCTCATCGACTGGGAAAAGGTCTACTGCGCCCTTCCCGAGCCGGACTTCTTCGAGGCTCGTGAGATCTCCCGCGACGGCGCGGTCGTTGTGGTACGCCCCGATCAGTACGTCGCCCACATCCTGCCACTGACCGCCCGCGAGGAGCTCAACGAGTTCTTCGCCGGCTTCATGATCGACCAGGATTGACTTCCAGGCGCTCCGAGGTGACCTCCGAGCGCTGAACCAGGGCCGAGAAGGGCCTTACGCTGCAGTTCGAGAAGTTTTTGCAGCATAAGGCCCCTCTCGCGCGCCCCGGCCCTTCCTCGCGCGGCCCGCCGCAGCTCCAGGCCCTCCTCGCGCGCGCTGGCCCCGACCGCGGAACCAATCCCATCGCGAGGGTCAGGAATTGATGCGGATCACCTCGTCCTGATACGGCGCCCGCACCTGTTGGGAAACCCGGAGATCCAACAGCAGGAAGGGGCGCTCGGCGGCGGGCTGCTGCGCCCACTCCGCTACGACATCGAGATCCTCCACTCGGCGGACGACCACGCCCCGACCCCCGAGGGAATCGGCGAGGCCGGCGAAGTTCACCTCCGGGATGAGCATCGGTTCTCGGGTGAGCCCCTTGAGCCCGTACAAGTGGATTTCGGCGCCATAGGCAGCGTCGTTCCAGATCACCGCGACGCCGCGGCCGCCAGCGACCCGCACGGCCGCCTCAAGGTCGGGCAGAGCCATCAGCCCACCGCCGTCTCCAGAGGTGAGTACGACCGTGGAGTCCGGCTTCGCGTGCGCCGCCCCGGGCACGGAGGGGAAGCCCTGACCGATCGCCTGGAACGCTGTGCCGACCATGACCATGCGGTCCGGCGCGTGCACGGGCCAGTACATGTTCGCCCACGCGATGAAGTGCCCGCCATCGGAGACGACCACCCGGTCCTCCGGCAGGAGTTCCGCAAGCCGGGCCGCGGCGCTGCGCGGATCCAGCCGCCCGTCGGCGCACACCCCCTCCCCCGCGTCGTACTGGCGTGAGCCGGCGACGTCGACCCGCTCGCGCCACCCCGAGGGCTCCGCCTTAACTGAGGCAAGCTCGCCAGTGAGCATTTCCGCAACGACCTTTGCGTCCCCGCGGATGAACCCGCTCACGTGCGGATGGCTCGCGGCCGGGCGGGTGTCGATTTGGATGACCTTCGTGCCCGGGGCGAACAGCTCCCCGAACCGCATCGTGAATTGGTTGAGGGAGGCTCCGAACACCACGGCAACGTCGGCTTCGCGGATGAGTTCCATCGCCCCGCTCGCCCCGAATCCGCCGGTGACCCCGAGGTCGTACTCGGGTCGGGGGAAGATGCTGCGCCCGAGCGCGGTACTCGCCGTCAGCGCGCCGGTCATCTCCGCGAGGTCACCGAGCGCCTCACCCGCACCGGCGAGCCAGGCACCGCGCCCGGCAAGCAGGAACGGCCGCTCGGCCCCGGCGAGTTCGCGGGCGAGGCCGGCCACCGCCGCGTCGCCGAAGCCGGGCGTGGGCCGAAGGGGCGGGGGAAGCTCGAGTCCCGGCGGTTCGGGTACGGGGCCCACGTCACGCTGGGCCACGTCGTAGGGGATCGCGAGCACGGTGGGGACTTTGTACATCAGCGCGTGTTCGATGGCGATGATCGTCGTCGCTGCAGCATCCGCCCGACCCACGGTGTAGGTTCGCGCCCCGACCCCGGCGGCGAGGGAGATCTGATCCACGTCCCACGGGCGCGGCCCTTCGGTAGGTTCGTCTCCAACGACGAGGATGAGCGGCGAGTGGGCCTGCACCGCCTCGGCGAGGGCGGTGAGGGTGTTGGTGAATCCTGCGCCGTAGGTTGCGGTGGCCGCCGCGAGGCCGCCCCCGGCGCGGTGGTAGGTATCTGCCGCAACGACGGCGCCCGCCTCGTGGCGCATCGCGGTAAACGTGGCAGCAGTGTCACGTTCGAGTGCATCAAGAAAATACGCGTTGCCGTTGCCCATCACGCCATAGACATGGTCGACGTGGCGAGCGAGGGTGGCAGCAACGTGAGCAGAAACAGTGGCCATAGAAAGAATCCTGAAGATAACAAGGTGACTAGACCATATGTGTCTCGCTCGCCCCGCGGGGCGGCTACGTGCCCCTTTTTCGAGCACCGGCGCTAAAACGGCCTGACCCTGGGAACTATACGGCAACGGGCGTAGCGTGGGGGTGCACCCACCCCAGAAATCGTATACGATTCGTGAAACAGCAGCTTTACAAGGGAGTCTCATGAGCGCAATCAGCGAACGCGACCTGCTGGAGTCCGTTCCTTCCACCCTTTTCATCGGCGGGGAATGGCGCCCCGCCTCGGACGGTGGCACGTTGACCGTCCTCGACCCGGCGACCGGCGAACCCCTCAAGACCATCGCCTCCGCCACGGCCGAGGACGCCGCGGCGGCGATGGAGGCCGCGGCAACGAGTTTTGAGGAGTGGGCCGCCACCCCCGCCCGGGAACGAAGCGACATTCTGCGCCGGGCCTTCGACGCGCTCGAGGAGCGCGCGGAGGAGTTCGCGCTGTTGATGACTCTGGAGATGGGTAAGCCGCTGGCCGAATCCCGGGGCGAGGTCGCCTACGGCAACGCCTTCGTGCGCTGGTTCTCCGAGGAAGCGGTCCGGATCCAAGGCCGTTACGGGCCCAGTCCGGAGGGCAACGGGCGAATGATCGTCTCTCAACACCCGGTGGGCCCGGCCTACCTCATCACCCCGTGGAACTTCCCGCTCGCGATGGCCACCCGCAAGATCGCCCCTGCGCTGGCTGCCGGGTGCACCGTAATCATCAAACCCGCGCAGCAGACCCCGCTGACCACGCTCGCGTGGGTGAGGCTGCTGGAGGAAGCCGGCGTCCCGGCAGGCGTGGTCAACGTCATCACGACCGAGGCATCCGGAGAAGTGTCCGAGGCGATCATGGCCGACGACCGCCTCCGCAAGCTTTCCTTCACCGGCTCCACCCCGGTGGGTCAGATGCTCATGTCCCAAGCGGCCAAGGGCGTGCTGCGCACCTCGATGGAACTCGGCGGGAACGCCCCGTTCGTCGTGTTTGACGACGCGGACCTGGACAAGGCGGTCGAGGGTGCGCTCGCCGCGAAGTTCCGCAATATCGGCCAAGCGTGCACCGCGGCGAACCGCTTCATCGTGCACTCCTCCATCGCCGATGAATTCGCCGCCCGCGTCACCGAGCGGGTGACGGGGATGAAGATCGGCCGCGGTACCGAGCCGGAAG
>JAJYRV010000250.1 GCA_021793935.1 Actinomycetes bacterium
CTCCTCAACTTGCCGCATGTCCGCCAACGTAGCCTCGACGTCGGAATCGAGGGTGGTCCATTGCGTGTGCAGGCTGCTCGCGTTCCGGCGCATCGCGGATTCGAAGGAATGGGCTGCGCCGGCGAGTATCGCCGGGCCTAAGGCGGCGGAGCCGGGCAGCGCGGGTACGCAGCCATCCACCTCGGCGCTCGCTTCACGCAACCGTCTGCGCAGTGAATCCATATCGCTCGCGTCGATCGCTATCACGCTCGCCATAATCGCCCCTCACACATGCGATCCGTCATTTTTAACCTTCCGAGCATACCAAGGCGCGAGGCTCCCTTGGGCGCAGCGACACGAATCCTTTACTCTGCCTCGAATCTCGCGAGGTCTTCGCGGGTATCGAGGTCACGTCCGGAGGCGAGGTCACTCATCTCGACGATCGCGGGCGCGTGTTCGCGCAGGTACCGGCGGGCGCCGGCGTCACCGGAAGTCGAAGCGATCACTCCGTCCCAATGCTCCCGGCCGAGCAGGACCGGATGGCCCGGGGCGCCGTTGTAGCTCGCCCTTGCCAGTGCCGCGGAGAGGTCGGTGCCCCCGGCGACGCCGTGGGCGGTGATCCGCTCAATGGCGTCCGGGCCGACGCCCGGCAGGTCGACGAGGTGGATGACAGCGGCGCTGGCCGCGGAGGTGTCACGCAGGTGGGACAGACCTACTCGAAGGGAGGTGGCGAGCCCCTCGGCCCAGTCCGGATTGACGACGGCGACGACCGGGCCTGCGGTGCTGCGATCTGGCCACCTGTCGCCGAGGCGCTCCCGCGCGGATTCGGCTTCGGCCCCGAGCACGGCGAGCACCGGATCGCACCCGGCGTCGAGGAGAACTTCACACGCGGCTTCCACGAAACTCCGGCCATCGGGCAGGGTCAGCAACGCCTTCGGCTGCCCCATCCTGCGCCCCGCGCCGGCGGCCAGCACTATCCCCGCTACTCTGCTCATCCTCGCCTCGTGGAGTTCGCCATGTGTTGGTGCACATCGTAACCCTCGTTCGCCCGCTTTCCGCCGCGAACTAGGCCATCATGTAGTCGTATGGGATCAGCGTTGACCACCATCGGATTGCCCCTTGCACTCGGCATCATCATGCTCGGCCTCGGGCTCACCTTAACCCCCGCCGACTTCGCTCGGGTGGTGAAGCACCCCAAAGCGGTCCTGATTGCGCTCGTGTGCCAACTCATCGTGCTGCCCGCCCTCTGTTTCGCGTTGGTGCTCGCCTTCCAGCTGCCACCGATCCTCGCAGTCGGGATGATGCTCCTCGCCGCCTCTCCTGGTGGCACGACGGCGAATCTCTACAGTCATCTGTTCCGGGGCGACGTCGCGCTGAACATCAGCCTCACCGCCGTCAACTCGGTGCTCGCCGTGGTCACGCTACCGCTCATCACGAACCTGGCCATCGCCTATTTTGCTCCCGATCAGCCTGGGCTCGGGTTGCAGGTGGCCAAAACGTTGGAGGTGTTCGCCATCGTGCTGGGGCCGGTGGCGATCGGGATGATCCTGCGTCGCGTCAAACCGGCGTTCGCCGACGCGATGGACAAACCGGTGCGGATCGCCTCCGTCGTCATTCTCGCGGTCGTGATTGCGGGGGCGGTGGCCGCCAATTTCGAGCTGTTGCGCGTGCACATCTCCTCCCTTGCGACGATCACCGTACTGCTGTGCATCGTGAGCCTGCTCGTCGGTTACTTCGTGCCGAAACTCTTCGGAGTCAAGGATGCTCAAGCGCGGGCCTGCTCGTTCGAGATCGGGATTCACAACGCAACGCTCGCGATCGTGCTCGCCCAGACAGTCATCGGCAACATGGAGATGTCCCTGCCCGCCGCGGTGTACGGGGTGCTGATGTTCTTCATCGCGCTCGGTTTCGGATTCCTTCTGCCCCGGCGAAACCTGGCGGAGTCGGTCCCGCACGCAACGGGCGCAACCCCGGCGTAAATCTTGCGGGAGGCTGGCGGGATGAAGGATCCGCGCGAGGGGCTGAACCCGGATGGAACGATCCGCACGGGCGCAGATCGGCGCCGGGTGCCGCCGGAATTCGAACCGATCCTGAGCGCCGCAGCAAAGGCCCTGCGCGCGGTAGCCGGCGGGGCAGCGGAGTTGCACCTGTACGGTTCCGTCGCGAACGGAACGGCGCAGCCAGGGGTGTCTGATGTGGATCTCCTCGCCATCAACGTTCCTCCGGGCTGGTGCCGGAGCACAAGCGACGAGCTAACGGCGCAGTTCTCGCACCTGTGCCGCGCCGTGGAGATCGGCGAGGGCACGAGCAGCGATTTTCTCGGGGACGACGACGAGGCGTACGGAAACCGTGTCTTTCTCCGGCACTATTGCCTGCCGCTCGCCGGCGGGAACGTTCTGCGCCCCGCTGCTGCGTTCCTCGGCGACGCTCACGCCGCGCGCGGCTTCAACGGCGATATCGGGGACGCGCTTGCGCGGTGGCGTTCCGGCTCCCCGCCGGCGCGTAGCGTTGCCCGGAAGACGCTGTTCGCAGCGGCGGGAGTCGTGAGCGTCCTGAGCCGCACGTGGACCACCGACCGCCGAGACGCTGTGCGCCTGTGGGCGGACCTCGAGCCGGCACGCGCTCCGGAGCTCGCGGCGCTCGTTCCCTGGGCCGAGGGCGAGGAGGAACCCGCGGCCTCGGAACTCGCCGACGTGCTTTCACCGGGTGGGATCGTTGCGCACGTGGCAGAACAGTTCGAGTCTGCCGTCGGCTTTTGGAAGCGATCGGTCAGCCACTAATGAGTAAATGTCTCCACGGCGTAGATCTAAGGCAGACTGAAGGGCGATGACTGCTTTACCTGCCCCGAATTCCCACCCGTCTGAAGACGACCTCATCGACTCGTTCACCGCGTGGTCCGAGAGCCGCGGTTTCGAGCTGTACCCGCACCAGGAGGAGGCGCTCTGGGAGATCGTCACCGATTCCCACGTCATCGCCTCCACCCCCACCGGTTCGGGCAAGTCGATGATCGCCGTCGCCGCCCACGCCGTCGCGCTCGCCCGGGGCCAACGATCGGTGTACACCGCCCCGCTGAAGGCGCTGGTGAGCGAGAAGTTTTTCGATCTCGTAGAGATCTTCGGCGCGGAGAACGTCGGGATGCTCACGGGTGATTCCGCGATCAACCCCGACGCCCCGATCATCTGCTGCACCGCGGAGGTGCTCGCGAACCAGGCGCTGCGGGAGGGGGAGGAAACCCCCTACCACTGGGTGATCATGGACGAATTCCACTTCTACGCCGACCCCCAGCGAGGGTGGGCGTGGCAGGTGCCGCTGCTGCAGATGCCGAACTCGCGGTTCGTTCTCCTCTCGGCGACGCTCGGGGACGTGACGAAGTTCGTCGAGGATCTGCGACGGCGCACGGGGGCTTCCGTAGCCGTCATCGACTCGGCGGAGCGCCCCGTGCCGCTGTCGTTCTTCTACGTGATCCAGCCGTTGCAAGAGGTGCTCAAGGAACTCGTGGAGACCCACCGCGCCCCGGTGTACGTGCTGCACTTCACCCAAGCCGCCGCGGTCGAGCAGGCCCAGGCCCTCACCTCGATGGCGCTCGCCACCCGCGCTGAACGGGATGCGATCGCAGCCGAGATCGGCGGCTTCTCGTTCTCCCGCGGGTTCGGCCAGACCCTCTCGCGCCTCCTGCGCCACGGGATCGGGGTGCACCACGCGGGGATGCTCCCCCGCTACCGGCGCCTGGTGGAGCGGCTCACGCAGGCGGGCCTGCTCAAGGTCATCTGCGGCACCGACACGCTCGGGGTGGGGATCAACGTGCCGATCCGCACCGTGGTGTTCACCGGGCTGACGAAATTCGATGGGGTGCGATCCCGGCACCTGAATAACCGGGAATTCCATCAGATCGCCGGGCGGGCGGGCCGCGCCGGTTACGACACCCAGGGCGACGTGCTCGTCCTCGCCCCCGAGCACGTCATCGAGAACGCCAAAGCGCTCGCGAAGGCGGGTGACGATGAACGCAAACGCAAGAAGATCACCCGCAAGAAGGCCCCCACCGGGGTGGTCAATTGGACGGAGAAGACCTTCGAGCGCCTCCGGGACGGGGAGCCCGAGCCGCTGAGTTCACAGTTCCGCATCTCGCACGCTCTCGTTCTCAACGTCCTCGCCCGCTGGGAGGA
>JAJYRV010000251.1 GCA_021793935.1 Actinomycetes bacterium
ATGCTTGGAACGACACCCCAGTGCCGGTGCTGCCCGGTGACGGCCCGACCCCGCAACTCTTCGACACCGCCTCCGGGGAATTCGCCCCGGCCCCCGCGGGCGGTTTATACGTTTGCGGGATCACCCCCTACGACGCCACCCACCTCGGGCACGCGGCGACCTACGTCGCCTACGACACGCTCATGCGGGTGTGGCGGGATTCCGGTGGGGAACCGGTGTACGTGCAGAACGTCACCGACATCGACGACCCGCTGCTCGAACGCGCGGAGGCGACCGGAGTCACTTGGGAGGAACTCGCGGAATCCCAGACCGACCTGTTCCGCTCCGATATGGAGGCGCTCAGCGTGCTGCCTCCCACCCACTACATCGGGGTAGTGGAGAGCATGGAGCTCATCTCCCGCGGCGTGAGTGAGATGCTCGAGGCCGACGCGGCGTACTGGGTCGGGCCCGACCTCTACGCCGACCTCGCCGCCGACTCCCGCTTCGGCAGCATCGGCCACTACGACCACGACACCCAGATGCGGTTCTTCGCCGAGCGCGGCGGGGATCCGCAGACCCCCGGCAAGCGCAACGTCCTCGACCCGCTGCTCTGGCGCGGGGAGCGGGACGGTGAACCCGCCTGGGACGGCGGAAAACTGGGCCCCGGTCGCCCAGGGTGGCATGTGGAGTGTTCCATCATCGCGCGCGAATACCTCTCGATCCCGTTCGTCGTGCAAGGGGGCGGGGAAGACCTCATCTTCCCGCACCACGAGATGTCCGTCTCACACCTGCGGATCCTCACCGACGTCGAGGAGCCGGCCCGCATATGTATGCACGCCGCCCTGCTCGCGTACGACGGCGAGAAGATGAGCAAGTCGTTGGGGAACCTCGTGTTCGTCTCCGGCCTGCGTGAGGAGGGCGTCGATCCGGACGCGATCCGGTTGCTGCTGCTCGGCCAGCACTACCGGAGCGAATGGGAGTACACGCCCGGCAAACTCGAGGCGGCCACCGCCCGGCTCCAGACGTGGCGAAGCGCGGTCCGCGCGGGCGCAGACGGGGAGGCCGGGGTGCGCGCCGAAGACGTGCTGGACGAGGTCCGCCGCCACCTGAGCAACGACCTGGATACCCCCGCCGCCCTCGCCGCCATCGACGAGTGGGCGCGCGGCGGCCGGCGCACGCAGGCGGATCGGCGCCTCATCGCCGACCTCGCCGACGCGCTCCTGGGCGTCAAGCAGTTAGCGGGCTAACCGCCGTCGTCGCGGCGGCGCAAGAACCGCTCGAACTCCCGGGCGATCGCCTCACCGGTCGCCTCGGGCAGCTCGGAGGTGTCTTTCGCCTCCTCCAACTGGCGCACGTACTCGGAGATCTCCGGATCCTGATCGGCGAGTTCGTCCACGCCGCGCTGCCACGCGCGGGATTCCTCGAGCAGCTCGCCGGTGGGTAGGGGCTCGCCGAGGGTTTCTTCGATCGCTCCCAGCAGCGCCAAGGTGGCTTTCGGTGACGGGGGTTGCGCGACGTAGTGGGGGACCGCGGCCCACACCGAGATCGAGGGCAGCCCTTGCTCGATCGCGAGGTGGGCGAGCACCCCGACGATCCCGGAGGGACCCTCATAATCGGAGGAACTGATCCCGAAATCCGCTTGGACGTGCGCGGCGTTGCTCGTGCGGTGCACGGGGATCGGCCGCGTGTGCGGGGTGTCGGCGAGGAGCGCGCCCACGCAGATGATGAGTTTCGCGTCATGCCCGCGCGCCGCCCGGATGATCTCATCGCAGTACGCGCGCCAGCGCAGCGACGGCTCGACCCCTTGCACGAACACCACCCGCCGCCCCTGCGGGGAGCGGGCCACGGAGACGGTCGTATCCGGCCATTCCAGGTGCCGCACACCCTCCTCATCGATCATGGAAATCGGGCGGTTCACCTGGAAATCGTGATAATCCTCCGGATCGAAAGTATCCACCGTGTAGGCCTCCCACTCCTCGGCGAGCAGCTCCACGGCCGCGGTCGCCGCGGAGCCGGCATCGTTCCAGCCATCGAATGCCGCGATGAGGACGGTGGGCAGGTCGGCTGCGCGCTCAGAATTACTCACAACTCCAGCCTAACCGCAACCTATGAGACGATGAACGCACCATGGATAAAGTTTCTTCCGCCTTCAGTGAGACGACGTTTTCCGACCCCGCGGCCCAGGCCGCCACCGCCCTCCCCGAGGCCGTGCTGTGGGATATGGACGGCACGATCATCGACACCGAACCCCAATGGCTCGCCGCGGAGGTCGCCCTCGCAGAGCGGCACGGGGGAACGTGGACCGAAGCGATGGGCGACAAGCTCATCGGCATGGCCCTGCCCGAATCGATCCGGATCTTCCGGGACCTCGCGGACATTTCTGCGCCACCGGAACAACTCATCGCCGAGCTGATCGAGGAGATGGTGCGCCTGGTCCGCAGCGGCGCTGCCGACTGGCGCCCGGGCGCCCGGGAACTGCTCACCGACCTCGCCCGTCACGAGGTGCCCTGCGCGTTGGTGACGATGTCCTACCAACAGCTCGCCGACGTCGTCATCGAGATGCTCCCCGCCGGCACCTTTGACACGGTCGTCACGGGCGATCAGGTGAGCCGGGGCAAACCGCACCCCGAACCGTACCTGCTCGCCGCCGAACGCCTCGGAGTGAACATCGAGGCCACCGTGGCGCTGGAGGATTCCGTGCCCGGCGTCACCTCCGCCGCCGCTTCCGGGGCGCACACGATCGGGATCCCAGCCCACCAGGGCATCCCCGAATCCCCGGAGTATTCGCTCGTGCCCACGCTCGCCGGCGTACGCCCCCAGGATCTGCTGCCGCTCGCCGGCCGGGGGTAGCGATGCGGCGCACGAGAGGGGTGGGGCTCGGCTCGATCGGTGGGGTTCCCCTCACCCTCACCGCCGGTTGGGCGCTCATCACGGCGGCGATGACCTTCGTGTTCACCCCGATCGTGCAGGGCCGGCTGGATCTGCCGATCGGCCCGGCGATCCTCGTTGCGCTCGCGGTTCCGCTGCTGCTCGCCCTGAGCGTGCTCATCCACGAGGTCGCCCACGGCATCACCGCCCAACTCCGCGGCTATAAGGTGCGCGAATACGTCATCACCCTCTGGGGTGGGCATACGACCTTCATGTCCGAGATCGACCGGCCCGGGGCGGCGGCCGCCGTCGCCTTCGCCGGGCCGATGACGAACCTCGCGCTCGCGGCCCTGGGCTGGGTGATCGCTCCCGGGCTCGGCCCGATCGGTGCGTTCCTCGCCCTCACGCTCGCGCTGACGAACGCGTTCGTGGGGGTGTTCAACCTGCTGCCCGCCTCGCCGCTCGACGGCGGGAAATTGCTGGAATCGCTCATCTGGTGGGTGAGCGGGGACCGGTGGCTGGGCATGCGGGTCGCGGGCCGGCTCGGGCAGGCGACGGCGGTCGCCGTGATGGTCGGCTTCGTCGCCTGGCCCTACGTCACCGGAACCCGGGGGACCTTCACCGTCGTCACCGGGATCATCGTCGCGATGGTCATCTGGCAAGGGGCGCAGCAGACGGTACGCGCGGCTCGGGCGCGGGCCGCGACGGAAGGCTTCTCGCTTGCTCCCTACCTCGTTCCCGCCGGGGTCGTGGACCCGTTCGCGCCGCTCTCCCACGTCGAGAGCCTGCCCACGGTCGTGACGGGCGGTGCGGGGAAAGAAACCGTCGGGATGATCGACCCGCACGCGCTGCACGCCGTTCCCGAGGCGCAGCGGGCCGCCACGCCCGCCTCCGCGGTGCAGACCACCGCCGCCGCCTGTATCGTGACGGCGCCGGAAGGCCCGGCCGCGGTGAGCCAGATCGCAAGCGGGCTGAAGCGGGGCGCGAAGGTGTTCCTGTTCACCGCCTCGGCGGCGGGGCGGCTCGAGGCGGGCCACGTGAGCGTGATCAACATCGACCAGGTTCTCGCGGAGCTGAAGCGCCGCGGGGCCTGACCGGGCGGCCCCGGCGATAGAATCGGCGAACGTGACTACTCCACCTACAGGTGCGCGCCAACGCTCCGGACCCTTCCGGTCCGGCGATCGCGTGCAGCTCACCGACTCCAAAGGCCGCATGTCCACGATCACCCTCGTCGAGGGGGAAGTGCTGCACACCCACCGCGGGTCCCTCG
>JAJYRV010000252.1 GCA_021793935.1 Actinomycetes bacterium
CGACGGCGGTCGAGACGTGCAGTGAATCGGACGACCTCGAGCGGCTCGCCGAGCGGATGACGGAACTGCGGATCCGTCACCTACCCGTCGTGGAAGAGGGGAAGGTCACGGCGATCGTCTCCATCGGCGACGTCGTCAAACAGCGGCTAGAGGATCTCCAAGCGGAGCGCGAACACCTCATCGACTACGTATCGTCGTGAGGTGTTCGAGGTAACGGCAGCTCGCCAGGTCAGTGCGCGTCAGTGCGCGCGGGTGACCTTGCCGGCCTTGATGCAGGAGGTGCACACGTTGAGGCGCTTGGGGGTGCCGTTGATCTTCGTACGCACCGTTTGAATGTTCGGGTTCCAGCGCCGCTTGGTGCGGCGGTTGGAGTGTGAGATGTTGTGGCCGAAGCCGGGGGACTTGGCGCACACGTCACACTTAGCAGCCACGGTGTCTCCTTAATTGCTTACTCGCCACGTCAGGTGAGCGGCGGAAATCTATGGTTACCCGAGTTCAGGCAACCTGGTAATCATAGCTGCAACTTGGGCATCGCCTCAAATGCAGGGCGCGCTTGATGCTGTGAACCCACTCACGGCAGTAGCATGCAAGGTGTGTCAGGCAAGGTCATTTCACTCGACTCGTTACCCGAACTCGTCCGCATTTTTGGTAAGAAGGCCGGAAACATGCTCGGCGAGCTCGGGCTGGAGAGCGTCGAAGACCTCCTGCATCACTATCCGCGCAGATACGCGGCCCGAGGCGATCTCACCCCGCTGCACCACGGCGAGGAGGGCGAGTACCTCACCTACGTCGCGCGGTTGAAGAGTAAAAAGCAGCGGCGGGTGAAGAACAATACGCTCACGCTCACCGCGCTGGTGTTCACCGATGGTCACACGGACGTGACGTGCGCGTTCTTCTCCAAGTCCCCGTTCACGGTGAACAAGGTTGTTCGTAACCTCAAGGTGGGGGACACGGCGATCGTTACCGGCAAAGTCGGATTTCGGTGGCCGCGTGGGCGCGCCCGCGAACCACAGCGGGAGCTCATTCATCCGGACGTCACCGAATTAGAGGATCCCATCGATCCGGCGGTCGATCCCGAAGGTGCGAGGGCGCAAGCGGAGCGACCACTCGTGGTGTACCCGACGGCGAATAAGATCCGGAACAACTTCATCGCCGACGCGGTGAAGACGGTGCTCGGACCGATGCAGCCCGGCGATATTCCGGATCCGATTCCGGAAACCGTCCGTGAGCGGTACGGGCTGCTGCCGCTGCTTGACGCGCTGCGCCAGATCCACCTCCCGCAGACTCTGGAAAGCGCCGAACTCGCGCGGGAGACGATGCGGTTCCACGAAGCGTTCGTGCTCCAAGCCGCCCTCGCCCGCCGGCGGCTGTGGGCGGACAGTTTCGAGGCGGTGCCCCGCGCGCACGTTGACGGTGGCCTCCTCGACCAACTCGACGCCTCCTTGCCGTTCACGCTCACCGAGGGGCAACAGGCCGTCGCCGCTGAGATCCGCGAGGACCTCGCCAGCGACCGCCCGATGCAGCGCCTGTTGCAGGGGGAAGTGGGCTCGGGAAAGACGGTGGTCGCGCTGCGGGCGATGCTGCAGGTGATCGACGCCGGTGGGCAGGCCGCCCTGCTCGCCCCGACCGAGGTGCTCGCCGCGCAACACGCCCGCTCCATCGAGAACCTCCTCGGGCCCCTCGCGGGGAAGGTCCGCGTCACCCTTCTGACGGGCTCCCTCTCCGCCGCGGGGCGCCGCCATGCGATGCTCGACGCCGCGAGCGGAAAGGCGGGCATCGTCGTCGGGACGCACGCCCTGCTGAACGACGACGTGCAGTTCGCCGAACTCGGCCTCGTCGTCGTCGATGAACAGCACCGCTTCGGCGTGGAGCAACGAGACGTCCTGCGCGCAAAAGCGGAAAAGGCGCCGCACTATCTCGTCATGACCGCCACCCCGATCCCGCGCTCGGTGGCGATGACCGTATTCGGCGACGTCGACACCTCCACCCTGCGTGAACTGCCCGCGGGACGCGCCGACGTGCAAACCTTCATCGTCGACGAACGCAACACTGCCTGGGTGGAACGGGCCTGGGAGCGGGTCGCGGAGGAGGTGGACAAGGGCGGGCGCGCCTACATCGTCTGCCCCCGGATCGGCGATGAGGACGCGGGCGAGGGCGTGCTGCTCGCCGAGGACGAGGAAGCGGACGAGGAGCAGCGCCCGCTCACCTCCGTCACCGCACTTGCGCAAGAACTTGCGGGGCTGCCCGCGCTCGCGGGCAAGGGAATGCGGGTGATGCACGGCCGGCTCAGCCCCGAGGAGAAGGACGCGGCGATGGCCGACTTCGCCGAGGGGCGCGCCCCGATCCTCATCTCCACCACCGTGATCGAAGTGGGGGTCGATGTTCCGGAAGCCGCCGTCATGGTCATCATGGATGGGCATATGTTCGGGATGTCCCAATTGCACCAACTGCGGGGGCGGATCGGGCGGGGAAGCCGCGAAGGGATCTGCCTCGTCGTCACTCCCTCCCGATCGAAGACGGCCGTGAAGCGGCTCACCGCCTTCGCCGCGACCCGCGACGGTTTCGAACTCGCGGAACTGGATCTCTCACTGCGCCGGGAGGGGGACGTACTTGGGCGGGCGCAGTCGGGCACGACCTCCTCGCTGAAGTTCCTGCGGGTGATCTCGGACGCCGCGGTGATCGAGCAGGCGCGGGAGGCTGCGTGGGCGACCCTCGACGAGGATCCGGACCTGCTGGAGAACCCCGCGCTCGCCGACGCCGTGGCGCGGGTGGCGGATCAGGAGGACTATCTTGACCGAGCCTGAGGTCGAGATTCGCGATGTGCTCGTGGGCTACGGCGATGACGTCGAAAGCGCCGTCACCGCACCGATCACGGTCAATGTTCCCGCTGGTGGCCGGCTCGCGATCGTCGGGCCGAACGGCACCGGCAAATCGACGCTGCTGCGCGCGATCGCCGGGCAATTGGGGGTCCTGCGAGGGCAGCTCCGCGTGTTTGGCCGCCCCGTGGATGAACGCAGCGCACAGTTCCGGCGCGAGGTCTCGGTCGTGTTCGACGATGACGCCTACCTGCCGGCGCTCACGGTGCGGGAACACCTCCTCCTCGTCGCCCGCGCGCACGGGCTGACCGCGGTGAGCGATTTCATCACCGATCTCATCGAGGAGTTCGGGCTCACGGAGCGGCAACACGCGGTGCCAACGGCCTTGAGTTCGGGCCAGCGCCGCCGCCTCCTCCTCGCAGCGGGTTTCGCGCGCCCGCGGCGGCTCCTCGTGCTCGACGAACCCGAACAGCGCCTGGATTCGCACATGCGCGACGTGCTCGCTCGCCGTATCCAGGAGGAGGCGGGAACCGTCGTGTTCGCGAGCCACGACCCCGCGCTCGTTCGCGCGTGTGCGGATGCAGTTGTGGAGTTGGGCGAGCGATGAGCGCCGGACGCGATCTGCGCCGATTGACCCGACGAGCGATCGCTGCTCACGGTGGTGGCAAGCCCGGCGCGGTGCTCGAAGACCTCTACACCGCGCTCCTCGCGGCCGCGATCAGCGTCGCCCTCATCGGTGGGATCGCGAACGAGGTGGCGGGAAGCCTCCGCGAGGTACCGGGGGTGCGGGCCGGAGCGGAATGGTTCGCCTGGGGCGCGCTTGCGCTCGTGCTCGGTATGACGCTCGGCCTCGCCGGGCGGATCGGCCCGATCTTCCTCGGCGCGGGGTACGCGAGTTGGTGGCTCGCCGCGCCCGTAGATCGCCGCGGCCTGTTGCGGCCCCGGCTCCTCACCCTCGCAGCCGTGGCGTTCGCAGTGGGCGCGGTCGCGGGGGTTCCCATCGCGATCCTCATGGGGGAGTTCCGCCTCGACGTGATCGCCGGTGTTGCCGCGCTGGCGGCGTTGATGGCGAATCTTGCCGCCGCGCTGCAAGTGCGGGGGCAGTTTCGTAACGTCGCCCCCGCGGGGGACGGGCTCGTCGCCCTTGCCCTCGCGCCGCTCGCGGTAGGAGTCGCCACGGGCTGGCCCGCCCCGGAAGTGCCGTGGTGGGCGGTCGCGTCGGCGGGGCTCACCGCAGCGGTGGCGGTCGGGATGCTCGCCGAGAGGTCTATGGAACGGATCTCCGGTGCGCAGGTGCGC
>JAJYRV010000253.1 GCA_021793935.1 Actinomycetes bacterium
CGATGCCAATGAGGGTGACGACGTCAGTACGAGCGCAGATGGCGACACCACCATCGTGTGGTGGCACAACGGAACGGGCGAGCCGCTCTTAAGTTTCTGGGATGACATCGCTCAAGAGTTCTCCGACGAGCATGGAGTGAACGTCGAGGCTCAGGCGTACCAGAACGAGGATCTCCAACGCACCCTTATTCCAAACCAGCTCCGCACCGGAGAAGGCTTGGATCTGTTTCAGCAATGGGGTGCTGGCGAGCTCGCAGCTCAGGTCGACGCAGGGTACGTCAAGGATGTTTCAGACGAACTCAGCGCCGTCGCCGACGAGCTCGGCGGGAGCATCTCACCCTGGCAGTATGACGGCAAAACCTATGGGATTCCGTACAACGTAGGGATAGAAGGCTTTTGGTACAACAAGGAACTGTTCGCAGAAGCCGGAATCGACGCGACCCCAGAAACTCTCGACGAGCTGTACGCCGTGATCGATAAACTCAAAGCAGCCGGGATCACGCCAATCTCGGTAGGAGCGGGCGACGGCTGGCCCGCGGCCCACTACTGGTACAACTTCGCACTCAAGTCCTGCTCTCCGGAAATCCTTGAAAAGGCCGAAAGCGAGCTGGACTTTTCCGATCCATGCTTCATCAAAGCGGGTGAATTCCTCCAGGAGTTCATCGAACACGAACCGTTCCAAGATGGCTACCTCGCCACGTCTGCCCAGCAAGGCGCGGGTAGTTCAGCGGGGATGCTCGCAACGGGCGAAGTTGCGATGGAACTCATGGGGCACTGGAACCCCGGCGTGATGGGCGGAATCCTCCAAGAGGAAACCGACGATGAGAACGCTACGCCGCCAGAGTTCTTGGGTTGGTTCAACTTTCCCGGAATCGACGGCGCCCCAGGAGATCCGAACGCCGCGCTCGGTGGCGGCGACGGATTCTCGTGCACCGCGTGGGCTCCACCAGAGTGTGTGGAACTGCTGAAGTACCTTGCTTCCGAAGATGTGCAAAGCCGTTTCGCAGAAACTGGCGCGGGCGTGCCCGTGACCCCAGGTTCCGACGCGGGTCTCGCCGACGACAACCTGCAGCAGGTGTACGACGGCCTCCAAGAAGCGACCTACCTTCAGCTCTGGCTCGACACGGCCTACGGCCCCGCCGTCGGCGAAGCAATGAACAACGCGGTAGTCCACCTCATCGGCGGCGATGGTACACCCGAAAGTATCGTCGAGGCGATGCAGGACGCCGCAGCAAGCCTGTAACCGCCATGACGACTTCGATGACAACTCCCGGGGGCGCCCAGGTGGCGCCCCCGGCCACGCCCCCACCTCCCCTGCGTACCGTCCGGCGGCGCAAACGAACCTTCCGGGAATGGGGCTATGTCGCCCCCGCTCTCGCGGTGTACACCACGTTCGTGCTGCTCCCGATTGTGCTCGCTGCCGTGTTCAGCTTCTTCAACTGGACGGGGCTGGGGCCGCTCGATCGGTTCATCGGCGTCGAGAACTACGTTCGGGCGCTCACGGATCCAGCGTTCCTGGGAGCTCTCGGTAACAACATCAAGATTGTGGTGCTTTCGCTGATCGTGCAGGGCCCCATCGCCGTCGCGATCGCGCTCCTCCTCAACCGCCCACTGCGGGGCCGGACCATCATCCGCACCCTAATTTTCGTACCCTACGTTCTCAGTGAGGTGATCGCCGGTCTGGCATTCCGGCTCATGCTTCCACCAGGGGGCCCGCTCGATGAGATGTTGACCGCGTTCGGATGGTCAGGGGCGAAGCCGCAGTGGCTCGCAGACCCGAAAATTGCGTTTTGGACTCTTTTCGCTGTGCTCACATGGAAATACATCGGCCTTGCGATCCTGCTCATGCTCGCAGGGTTGCAAGGGATCCCGGATGAACTGGATGAAGCCGGATCCCTGGACGGTGCATCGTGGTGGCAGATTCAGCGTCACATCACGCTGCCCCTGCTGAGCCCCACCGTTCGGATCTGGGCGTTCCTCTCCATCATCGGTTCCCTGCAACTATTTGACATGGTGTGGATCCTCACCGGTGGGGGCCCATTAGACAGCACGCACACGATGGCGACGTACATGGTCCAGTTCGGTAACACCCGCAGCCAGATTGGTTACGGAAGCGCCGTTGCCGTGGTGCTGTTCGTCGTCTCGCTGATCATTGCTCTTATTTATCAACGATTCGTGCTCCGAAGGGATCTCGAAGGCTCGGTTACCGGAGGTGTCCGATGACTACGCTCGTGCCCGAACGGAAGTACCGCTTCGACTGGGGGCAGCCGTTCGTCTACCTCGTTGCTCTCGTGGTGGTGGCCGTAACGATCGCTCCAGTGGTTTTCGTTGTGCTCAACAGTTTCCGCTCCACCGCGCAAATTAATAGTGATCCCGGTGGTCTGCCCGATCCGTGGATCACGACGAACTTCTCCTCAGTCCTGAGCAACCCGTCATTTTGGACTCAACTGTGGAACTCCACCCTTGTTGCTGCAGCCACGACGACCGGGGTTGTCGTCTTAGGGATCCTTGCTGCGTTCGTCATCGCCCGCTACGACTTTTTCGGGCGCAAGTTTCTCTTCGCCTTGTTCACTGCAGGGTTGCTGTTCCCCCTCACCGTTGCCGTGCTGCCGCTGTTCACCATGCTTCGCACGATGGGCCTATTGGGCAACCTGCTCGCGGTGATCATGCCCCAGGTGGGATTCGCGTTACCGACAACGATCATCATTATGGTGCCGTTCTTGCGGGCGATTCCCAGCGAGCTTGAAGAAGCAGCGACGATTGATGGGGCGACCCGCCCGCAGTTCTTCCGCCGAATCCTCATGCCTCTTTCGTGGCCGGGGATGGTCACCGTCGGCGTCTTGGCGTTCGTCGGGAGTTGGAATGCCTACCTGCTGCCTCTGCTTCTCCTCGGCAATCCTGCCATGTCTACCCTCCCGGTCGGGGTGCAGTACTTCTCGACCGCCTACTCCCAGAACACCGCAGCTGTTCTCGCATTCACGTCGCTGGCAATGCTGCCGGCCCTAATTTTCTTCACGTTCGCCCAGCGCCGCATCGTCAGCGGTTTACAAGGAGCTGTTAAAGGATGACCTCTACCGTGCCTTCCCGCCCGATCAACGTCAGTGAACAACCATGGCGCGATCCCTCACGTTCTACCTCCGAGCGAGTGCGTGCACTCATGGAGCACATGACCCTCGAGGAAAAAGTTGCTCAGTTGTACGGGGTGTGGATCGCCGCGTCATCCGAAGGTGGAGACGTTGCCCCACATCAGCACGACATGAGCGAAGACATCGACTTGGACGAGCTATTACCTGCAGGGCTCGGCCAACTCACCCGCCCCTTCGGATCTGCCCCCGTGGACGCGGCGGTAGGCGCGCTCTCGCTGGCACGCACCCAAACGAGAATCATCGACTCAAACCGCTTTGCGATCCCCGCACTTGCCCACGAAGAGTGCCTTGCGGGCTTCGCTGCCTGGGGAGCGACCGCCTATCCCGTTCCCCTCGCGTGGGGCGCGACCTTCTCCCCTGAACTCATCGAGACTATGGCCGCCCGAATCGGAGCCGACATGCGATCCGTTGGGATCCATCAAGGCCTCGCCCCCGTTCTCGACGTCGTGCGCGATGCCCGGTGGGGCCGGGTAGAGGAAACCATCGGGGAAGATCCATACCTCGTCGGCACGATCGCCTCGGCCTACATCCGCGGGTTGGAAAGCACCGGCGTCATCGCGACTCTCAAACATTTCGTCGGCTACTCGGCCTCACGAGCGGGCCGGAACCTCGCCCCCGTGTCCGTGGGACGGCGCGAACTAGCCGACGTGTTGCTGCCACCGTTCGAGATGGCCGTCCGCGCGGGAGCGGGCTCGGTGATGAACTCCTATTCCGATATCGATGGCGTTCCCACGGCAGCAGACGATGCGCTGCTCACTACCTTATTGCGCGATGAGTGGGGGTTTGAGGGAACAGTCGTCGCCGACTATTTCTCCATCGGGTTTCTCCGCCTGCTGCACAACACCGCCGACACCTGGGCACAGGCCGCGCATCAGGCGCTGTTTGCCGGAATTGATGTGGAACTGCCCACCGTTCGAGCGTACGGCAGCCACCTCGTGGCGGCCGTGGAGGA
>JAJYRV010000254.1 GCA_021793935.1 Actinomycetes bacterium
CGAGCCTGAGAATGCCGGCCGGATAGCGGCAGTCGCGCTCCCGCACGACTGGCTCCTTTGGAGGCTCCGCGGTTACGGGCCCACCGAGAGCGATCCTGTAGGGGCCGACCTCGCCGAGTTGGTCACCGACCGGTCGGAGGCATCGGGTACGGCCTACTTCAACTCGATGACCGATAGTTATGATCGGGAGCTCCTTGCCCGCTCTCTTCGGCGTACCGAGGCCGAAGACATTACCCTTCCCAGGGTGCTTGCGCCGGACGGGCATGTTCCTGGTCCCGGATGGATAGCATCCGCCGGCGCAGGCGATAACGCCGCTGCCGGATTGGGGCTCGGACTCCAACCCGGAGATGTCGTTCTCTCCATCGGCACGAGCGGAACCGTCTTCGCCTCGGCCCCCACACCGGTGACCGACCCCAGCGAGACCGTTCCGGTTTTCGCGGACGCAGCCGGAGGGTTTCTGCCCATCGTCACGACGTTGAACGCGGCCCGAGTCTTTGACGCGATCGGCGGCCTGCTCGGCGTAGACAACGCGGAGTTAGGTTCACTGGCGCTGCACGCCTCCCCCGGGTCCGGTGGGCTCGTCCTGCAGCCGTGGTTCGAAGGTGAACGCACTCCTAATCGTGCCGACGCGACGGCGAGCCTGTTCAATTTGACGCTGGCGACCACGACTCGGGAGAACGTCGCGCGGGCGGCGGTCGAAGGCGTGCTCTGCTCCCTCGCCTACGGGGTGGAGGCACTGAAGTCCCACGGTCTACCCGCGGAACGCATTGTCCTGATCGGGGGAGCGGCGCAGAACCCTGCGGTGCAGGAGATTGCTGCCCAAGTATTCGCCGCGCCCGTGGTCGTTCCCGCGCCGGGTGAGTACGTGGCCCACGGAGCGGCGAAGCAAGCCTCGTGGGCGCTGGAGCAGGAGATGCCCGAGTGGCCACTGGTAATCGAGAGGGAACTGCCGACCAACCACGTTCCCGGGATATATCAGACCTTCAGATCCCACATGTGAGCGACATGAGTGGGATCGTGCGGCTCCTCTCCGGACCACACGATCCCACTCACGTCGGGCTGCCGTCGAATCAACCCACGGGGGAGTGAGAGACGCCGGCGAGTTCAAGGATGAGGTCCCGCACTTCGGTTGCGCGGACTGCGGGACGAGAGGTCGAGGCATCGGAGCACAACAGCACCGGGCCGCGGCTCGGATCATCAGGGAGACGCCCGTGGCTGCCTCGAATGGGTGAGGGGTCCAGCGGAACGACGTCGAGCATGTAACGCATGCCCAGTTTCTTCCGCAGCACCGCACTGGCAGCCCGGAGCTTCACCCAGCGATCGTTTGGGTCCATGAAGAGCTCGACGGGATCGTAGCCGGGCTTCTTATGAATTTCGACGAGCCGAGCAAAGTCTGGAGCGTTCGCGTCATCAAGCCAGTAGTAGTACGTGAACCACGAATCCGGCTCGGCCACGAGCACGAGTTCCCCGGAGCGGGGATGGTCGAGACCGTACGCGCGCTTTCCCTCCTCACCAAGTACTTCGGCGACGCCGGGGAGCGCTGCCAGCAGCTCGCGAACCTGCGGGACGTCGTCGGGGTCCCGGACGTAGACGTGGGCCACCTGGTGGTCGGCTACCGCGAACGCCGGTGAGGTCCACGTATCCAAAAGCTCACCAGTGTCGTTGTGATGTACATGCAGTAACCCGGCGCGGCGCAGTGCCCGGTTCACGTCCACTGCCCGGGAGACATCGGTGATCCCATATTCGCTGAGTACCACGACTTTCGCTCCGAGAGCTTCTGCGTCGTCGAGCAGCGGGGCGAGCTCGGCATCCAGTTCCCGGGCTGCCCGGATGGCCTCCGGCCCAGAAGATCCGAATCGCTGTAGGTCGTAATCGAGATGGGGCACGTAGGAGAGTGTCAGGTCGTGTTCGGGGAGCACTTTCCTCGTAGCACCGATGATCCAACGTGAACTCTCGATCGAGGCGCCCGGCCCCCAGAAGGTGAATAACGGAAACGGGCCGAGATCCGAGACGAGTTCATCGTGAAGTTCCGGCGGCCAAGTCCAGCAGTCGGGTTCCTTGCGCCCGTCGGCGTAGTACACCGGGCGTGGGGTGACCGTCGTGTCGACGGTCGCTCCCATTGCATACCACCAGCAAACGTTCGCCACCCGGTAATCGGGTCGACTCTGGCGAATGGTCTCCCACACCTTCTCACCCTCGACCAGACCGTTGTGCTGACGCCACAGCAGCACGTCACCGAGGTCGCGGAAAAGCCATCCGTTCGCCACGATTCCATGCTCACTGGGCGGCCGGCCCGTGAGGTAGGTCGACTGCGCGGAGCAGGTGACGGCCGGTAGCACTGTCTCAAGCGTCGCTCGGTACCCGGCCTCCGCCACGCGAGAAAGGCGGGGCATGTGCTCCAATAGCCGCGGCGTGAGAGCCACAACGTTGAGCACCAGCAGCTTGTTCATGCATCCTCCAGTCCAAGTGAGCGCAGATGGTCCCGCGCGTGGTTGAGTTCGGCTGCGAGGCCTGCGACGAGTCCAGCGTCGTCTTTGGGGCGCTGAGCCTCGGGCAGCACGCCCCAGGTGTACGTCTCCACTTCCAGGTGGTTGGTCAGCGCACGCTCCCCACCGATCAGTTCACGAGCAGCGGCTACCAACTGATCGTCGGTGTTCGCCAGCGGGGGCTGGGGAGCCGCGTGCAGCGGCAAATGGAAGTGGACGCGCCACGGGTGTTCCCCCGGCAGACCGTCCTCGCCGAGGGCATCAGGCAGGTCGTCTCGAGTGAGCAACCCCGCAGTGGCGGGTTCTCGTACTTGATGGAGGAACCGGTCCTCCACGAATTCGCCCAGCGCTGCTCTTGCCCCGGCCGGGTCCTCCACGTGGAGCGCGGCCGAGAGCTGACTTTTGACGACCGGCAAGCCAGCCGTGGTGAGCCGGTCGATCGCCTCGGTGGCGTCCTCGAAGGCGGTTGCCAGATGACAGGTGTCCACGCAGACCCCAATGTATTCCGTATCAACGCCCTTAAGTTCCGCAACGGCCTGCGCCGTGGTCTCGATCCGGCAGCCCGGCTCCGGCTCGAGACCCACGCGGATGTGCCGCCCGGTCCGTTCACGCAATCGCGCCAGTCCCGCCGCGAGTTCGTCCAGGTGGGAACGCGCCGTGGCGCTCGCTTCGGGGGGCCATGGGGACTGCCACGCGAGCGGGAGGGTGCTGATACTTCCGAGCGCGACGTCTTCGGGCAGGAGCGCCGCGAGGACGGCCGCGGCATCGAGCGTGTACTCGAGCCGATCGCGTTCACTCCAATCGGGCCGATAGACCCGATGTTTGACGACCGGATCGTGGAACCCCCCGTACGGGAAGGAATTGAGCGTCACCACTTCGAGCCCCTGTTCATCCAGGACTGCCCGCAGGGCATCGATCTCATCGCTCTTAGCCGCGAGCTGCGCGGCAGCCACCGCGGGGAGCCACAACCCCACGGCGAGGCGGTCGACCCCGAGGTGCTCGCGTACCGGACCGGAGAACCGGCGCAGTTGGGCATGGATCCCCTCGAGATCCTCAGCCGGGTGGACATTGCTGCAGTAGGCGAGATGAATGAGAGATCCATCCGGATGCCGGAACCGCATCGACTAGGCCTCCTCGTCGTTGCGTTCGCCACGCAAAATGCTGTTGCCCTCGAAAGTCGCAGTGGCGTCGGTCGATGCCTCGAGCAGGAGGCGCCCGCTCTGCCCGAAGAACTCGACCGGATTGCGCCAAAGCACCCGATCGACGTCGTCCTCAGTGAAACCGGCGGCGAGCATCGCCTCTCCGGTATGGACAGTGGTGAGGGGTTCGCTGCGCCCCCAGTCGGCTGCGGAGTTGACCAGCACGCGGTCGAGTCCGTGCTCTTGCAAAATCGCGACCATCCGGTGCGGGTCCATCTTCGTGTCTGGATAGATGGAAAAGCCCATCCAGCACCCAGACTCCTTGACCATCTCGACCGTCACTTCGTTGAGGTGGTCGACCACGACCATGCCCGGTTCGATGTCCGTCTGCTGCACGAGATCCAAAGTGCGCTTC
>JAJYRV010000255.1 GCA_021793935.1 Actinomycetes bacterium
GCCACCACCCTTTCGCCCCGGGCTTCACATCTTCTTCGGGCCCCCAACGAGATCCCGTGCCGCCACGGTAGGAACGACGTTGCCGGCCGCGCCCGGTCCGAGCCGGTGGTGTGGATGGGCGAACCGGTGGGGAAATAGCCGCCGCGGGGCCGCGCCCGGCCCGCGTGGAGGTGCACATCGGGCGGAAATGTGCTGAGAATAGGGAATGGCTTCCCCGTACACGATCAGTGTGGTGTGCACTGGAAATATTTGTCGCTCCCCGATGGGAGAGGTAATGCTGCGTGACGCCTTCGATCGCGCCGGCCTGGAGAACGTCGTGATCGAATCGGCGGGCACGGGCGATTGGCACGTCGGCGGTGGAGCAGACCACCGCGCCGAGGAGATCATTGCCGAGAACGGCCTCGACCTTTCCGGGCACCAGGCGGCGCAGTTCAACCGCGCGGATTTCGACCGCGTAGATCTCATCCTCGCCCTGGACAACTCTCATCTGCGGACCCTGCGCTCGCTTGCGCCATCGGACGAGGCGCGCGAGAAGGTCCGGCTGCTCCGGAGCTTCGATCCTGAGGCCGTGGCCGCCGGTGACCTCGACGTCAACGATCCCTACTACGGGGACGCCCGCGATTTCGCGATCACCTTTGAGAACATCACCGGCGCGACCCCCGGCATCGTCGACTTCGTGCGCACCCAGGCGACCTCCCGGCTCTGACCCTCCGCGGCGCGGTCGAACCGCCGCTCAGGCGGGCCGTGAGCGGTTGACGTCACAGGCACCAACCGCGCGGGCGGGCGCGGAGCGCTGGCACACTAGTGTCATGACCCGTGTGGACCTCGCTTCGATCTCGCCCGCTATTCCCCTCGGCCCGCTCGACGGGCGCTACCGCGCCGCCGCCGCCCCGCTCGTCAACCATCTCTCCGAAGCGGCCCTCAACCGGGCCCGCCTCGAGGTGGAGGTGGAGTGGCTCATCCACCTCACCGCCACCGGGGCGCTGCCCGGGGCACCAGAACTCTCCGAGGAAGAAGTCGCGTACCTGCGCGAAATCGTGGCGACGTTCGGCGAAACGGAGATCGCCGAGATGGCGGAGATCGAGGCCGAGACCCGCCACGACGTCAAAGCGGTGGAATATTTCCTCAAGCGCCGCCTCGCCGCCGCCCCGGAGAGGCTCGGCTCGGCCACCGTCCTACCGCAGGTGGCGGAGATCGTGCACATCTTCTGCACCTCCGAAGACATCAACAACCTCTCCTACGCGCTCACGATCGCGGCCGCGGTCCGCGAGGAGTGGCTGCCGGCCGCGCTCGAAATGGTCGAGGCGATCCAGGAACTCGCCGTCGAGAACGCCGAGGTCCCCATGCTTGCCCGCACCCACGGGCAGCCCGCCACCCCGGTGACCCTCGGCAAGGAGCTCGCCGTCACGGTGCACCGCCTCCGCCGTCAGCTTCGCCGGATCGACGCCACGGAATACCTCGGCAAGATCAACGGCGCCACCGGCACCTACGCCGCGCACGCGATCTCCGTGCCGGAGACGGACTGGCAGGAGATCTCGCGGAGTTTCGTCACGAACCTCGGCCTCACCTGGAACCCGCTCACCACCCAGATCGAGTCCCATGACTGGCAGGCGGAGCTGTACGCGGACATCGCCCGGTTCAACCGGATCCTGCACAACTTCGCCACCGATATCTGGACCTACATCTCCCTCAACTACTTCCGCCAGCGCCTCTCCGCGCAGGGATCGACCGGCTCCTCGACGATGCCGCACAAGGTCAACCCGATCCGGTTCGAGAACGCGGAGGCGAACCTCGAGATCTCCTGCGCCCTCCTCGACACCCTCGGCGCGACCCTCATCACCTCCCGCCTCCAGCGCGACCTCACCGATTCCACGAGCCAGCGCAACATCGGGGTGGCGCTCGGGCACTCCCTCCTCGCGATCGATAACGTCGCCCGCGGTCTCGCCGGGCTCGACGTCGACGCCGGTGTCATGGCCGCCGACCTCGACGACAACTGGGAAGTGCTCGGCGAAGCAGTGCAGTCGGCGATGCGCGCCGCCGGCATCGCGGGCGCCACCGGCATGGAAGACCCCTACGAACGGCTCAAGGAGCTCACCCGGGGCCGCAAGGTCGATGGGCCCGCGATGCGCGAGTTCATCGGCTCACTCGGGCTTCCGGGCGACGTCGAGGCTCGCCTGCTGGAGCTCACCCCCGCCACCTACACCGGTCTCGCCGCAGAGCTCGTGGGGCACCTGGACTAACCGCCCTCGCGGCCCCCGGGCTCCGAGCGCGAGCAGGGTCCCATCCCGTGCGGGCCGCACCCTCCCCCGCGCGAGAACTGTCTTAAACTGCTGATTTCGCTCCGGCAGCGGCATTAGGCCGTTCTCGAAGCGCGTGTGGCGGCATTAGACCGTTCTCGGCGGGCGTGGGAGGCAGTTTCGGAGGCTGGAGTCATCCCTGCTCCGCGCGGTGCCGGTGGTTGCGCCGCACCCGGGAGTAGATCCCGCCGCCGAACCCTCCCCCGCGCGAGAACTGTCTTAAGCTGCTGATTTCGCTCCGGCAGCGGCATTAGGCCGTTCTCGGCAGGCGGCCGGGCAGCTGTCTCGGCGGGCGGGGGACCGGTCTCCGCGCCCGGAGTCAGCCCTGCTCCGCGCGGTGCCGGTGGTTACGCCGCACCCGGGAGTAGATCCCGCCGCCGAACCCCACGATGATGAGCGCCCCGAACACGAGGGTCGGGCCCGCCGGGGCGCCGAAGATCTCGTGGCGCACCACCTCGGTGTACACCTGCTCATAGGGGGTGTCGGTGGAGGAGGCGGCGAACACCATGTCCCCATCGATCTGATTACGGGGATCGGAGAAGAACTGTTCCCACGCGGAGAGGAACGCGTGCTCGCCCGCGAGGTCCACGAGGGTCTGCTCCGCGAAATCCGTCTGGGCCACCGGCCCCGCCCACGTGAGCTGCCCGCCCATGGAATCCGACCGCTCCATCCGGTGCTCGGCGAACACATACGTGCGGATCCGCACCGGCCCTCCGGCGACGCTGAGCCGGGTGGGGTAGACGAGTTGATTGGTTTCGAACCGGATGTCCAATGGTTGCATCCGCCCAGAAAGCGCATCCGCTTCCAGTTTCACGAGCAGGAAGTGCCAGTCCTGCTGCGCGTAGGGGACGAGGGCGGAGGCGACGTCATCGCGGATGACGTAGTCGTTCTTCTCCAACCACGTCTCCAGTTTGCCCGCATCGGCGGCGTCGATGACGTGCGCATCGATACCCTCGAGCGGCGCGGGCGCGGGGGCCGGGCCCTCCTCGCGGACGATCCCCTCGTTGCCCAGGTCCTCCCGGACGAGCCATTCCGGCCACCACAGATCCACCTCCCGCACCCGCGGGGCGGTGAACTCGGCAACCTCTTCGAACATCCCCGGTTCGGCGACGTCGACGGTGGCGGGCGAGGGGGTAGGGATGAGGAGGGCGGCGTCGTCACCGGGAGCATCGACGTCGAGGGAGAGCAGGATCCGCTCCTCCTCACCGTCCCAGCTGATGACGGCGGATTCGTCACTCACCTCGACCTCGGCGTCCTCGGGAAGGAGGAACGCGCCGCAGGCGCAGGCCTGCGCGGGGGTGCTCAATACCAGGGCGGTCGACGCCACGATCGTCGCGGCTGTCGTTCCTGCCAGCCGCCGTAACCACACTCCCATGATCGTCCACGTTAACGACCCGAAACCCGCCCAGGCGCGCTTGCTATCGAATCGTGACCCGGGAACGCGATTTCGTGATCATAACGTTGCCAGGGGTCCAATATGCGGTATAACCACAACATGCCCTCGCCCCCGCCACTGGCTCCCGCACCCACCCCGCGCAGACTGGCGTGGGAGGTGTGGATCGTCATGGGGCTCAGCCTCGGCCGCTCCGGCGTGAACGCCGTCATCGCGCTCATTGACGCCTACACCCGCGGCCCGATCGGTGACCAGACGGCGACCCTCAACCCGTCTTTAAGCGCCCGGCCCGCCTTCGATCTCGTCTACCAGCTCCTGTCCATCCTGTTCGCGCTGCTGCCGGTCCTC